>JAGGWH010000047.1 GCA_021157585.1 Bacteroidales bacterium
AGAAAAAGCCCTCTGCGCTCTGCGCTAACAATCAACAGTAAGAAGTGAGCAAATAGTAAAGCAGTTCCCTAAGAAAGAACTTAATTATACATCCACAATTACAAATCGAAACAAAACAAGACAAATTGCGTACCATACACAAAACGTCTTATAGATAAAAAATGATTCAAGTAGGTAAACCCGTAACAGGAAGTCAACTTATTGGCCGTGATCAGGATTTGAGTTTAATCAAGGAATTATTGGTCGCCGGACAAAGTGTTGTATTAATTGCTCCTCGAAGAATGGGGAAAACATCCGTTCTTACAGAACTATTATTACAGCTGAAAGAAGAAGGCTTTTTTACCGTTTCTACCGATGTGTTTGCCAGTCCTGATATTCTAAGCCTATCCAAACGAATTACAGAAAGTGTTCTTGCAAACAGAAAATTGGATACGGTTTTTAGAACTGCTTTAACAAGCTTTGCAGAAGCCTTTAAAAATATAAATTTCCGTACCGAAGTAGAAGATTTCTCATTTATTCTGGATTATAACCAAAAGGGGAAACCGGCGATGGAGCTCTTAGAACATAGTATCGACTTTATCGAGACCTATGCCAAAAAGCATAATCAAAAAAGTATTGCTGCTTTTGATGAATTTGGTGATATTAAAAAATTAGACGGAAAAGAAATCGTTAAATTATTTCGGGCGAAGATACAACATCAACAAAATACAGCCTATTTATTTACAGGAAGCTACGAGTCGGTTATGAACGAACTCTTTGTAAGTAAAAACGCTCCCTTTTTCAGAATGGCTCGTATTATTAATCTTGAAAATATCGCTTCCGAATATTTTATGCCTTACTTGATAGAAACCGTACAAAAGGAAGGCTTACCTATAGAAACCCTTCGCTTGAATGAGATTTTAGATTTTACAAAAGGACATCCTTATTATACTCAACTTTATTTGCAAGAAATGATGATCCAACTGAAACTCTATCCTGAAAATAAAATCCTCTCACATCAAGAGATGATTGAACGACTTCTTTTGATTGAAAAAAATTATCTTGAAAAATATTGGGAAGAGCTTTCAAGCAGTAAAGAATTACGTCAAATCTGTCTTGCCGTAGCAATAAGCACAAAAGCAATTTATACAAGATTATCAAAAACAAACGTAAATATCGCAAGAGGACTAACAAAATTAAAAGGAAAAGGAATCCTAAATACACAAGGACAAATATCCGATCCGCTTTTTAAAGAATGGCTGAAAGTGAATATTATTCGGGAGTGATCCGTTAAGGGACGGACAAGTGTAACAGAGAGACGAATAGTGAATGAAGCACTTCTGAAAGCTCAGTGTAAAAATGAAGAGTGCAGAGTGCGGAATGAAGAGTGTAGAATGGAAAACCTCAACACCCTCACCTCGAGCAGACTTGTCCCGAAAGTTTACGATTCGGGAGAGAGGTCTCAAACAAAGAGTAAGTAGTAAGGAGAAAAGGAGAACTGGAGAGTTGGCGAAAAGAAGACGAAGAGAGAAGGAGACGAAGAGAAAAGGAGAAATTAGTAAAGAGTAGAGAGACGAATAGTGAATAGTGATTGAAGAGTAAGGAACAAGGAATGAAGATTGCAGAGTAAAGAAATGACTTTTCGACCTTTGACCCCTGTTCCGCTAACGAACAGTAAAAAATTGAATGCTCAATAAACATATTGTATTAAAGACATCTTTTAACAAAGTAATTATAGAATGAAAGAAAATCAGCAAATAGAGTTTAAGGAATCTTGGCGTGATGAGTTCCTCAAACATATTTGTGCCTTTGCCAATAGTAAAGGTGGACGTCTTTTTATTGGTATTAAGGATGATGGTACTGTTATTGGCGTAAAAGACAGTAAAAAATTACTGGAGGATATTCCAAATAAAGCAATTCAGTTATTAGGGATCGTAATAGATATTGATGCAATACACAAGAACGGATTTGATATTATTGAAATTACCGTCATAACAAGTTCAGTTCCTATATCATTCCGAGGCAAATACTTTATTCGTAGTGGCAGTACAGTTCAAGAATTATATGGTTCTAAATTGAGAGAGTATATTTTAAGGAAAGATAATATTACCTGGGATGAAATAAGCGTTCCTCTTGCACAAATTGATGATCTTGACGAAATTCTGATTCAACGTTTTGTGTCAAAAGCAGTAAGCGCCAATCGTTTGTCTACAGATGCTTTAAATGATGATTTTGAGCTCAACTTAAAAAAATTGGATCTAATAAAAGACAATGGAGAATTAACAAGAGCTGCAGTATTGCTTTTTGGAAGTCGTCCACACAAATACATTAGAACGGCAACCGTTAGAATTGGGCGCTTTGGTAGATCAGATGCAGATTTGATAAACCATGATATTATTGAAGGTAATATTCTAGAAATGCCAGATAGAATTATTGAAATTCTGAGAACAAAATACCTTCCTTCTCCAATTTCTTATCAGGGCTTAGAACGTATAGAACAATTGCAATACCCCGAAAAAGCACTCAGAGAAGCAGTACTTAATGCAATTGTTCATAGAGATTATGGCGAACAAACAGACATAACAATTCATATCTACGACAATAGACTCGTTATTTGGAATAGCGGAACACTGATTTCACCTTTAAACGTGGAAATGCTTAAAATAAAACATCCTTCAAAAAGGAGAAATGCAATTATTGCAAATGTTTTTTTTAGAATTGGTTATATTGAAGCTTGGGGAAGAGGAACTATTCTAATGACTGAGGAAATGAAAAAACTTCACTTACCTGAACCCATAATTGAAGAGTTTGCCGGTGGTATACAAATTAGTTTTTTCAATACAAACAAAACTACCAGTAAAACTACTAGTAAAACTACCAGTAAAACTACCAGTAAAACTACCGAAAAAGTTTTTGATATTATTGTGAGTAACCCCTTAGTAACAGCAAAAGAAATTGCAGAATTATTAAAGCTTACAGAGGAGGGAATTCGTTATCATCTGAAAAAATTAAAGAAGATAAATCGAATAAAATATATTGGATCGGCAAAACAGGGACATTGGGAAGTTATAAAGTAAAAAGTAATCCGTTAAGGGACGGACAAGTGTGACAGAGAGACGAATAGTGAATGAAGCACTTCTGAAGGCTCAGGGTAAAAGTGCAGAATGGAAAACCTCAACCTGTCATCCTGAGCGACCAGAGGGAGACGAAGGATCTCGTAAAGATAAAGAGCGAACTGGCGAATTGGAGACAAGGAGAAAAAAGTAATTAGTAAGAAGTAGAG
>JAGGWH010000048.1 GCA_021157585.1 Bacteroidales bacterium
ATCAAATTCTTATCAGAACAATTTGTTAATTACGAAAAAACAAAAAAATTCCTCAAACCTGAAGGTTATGTAGAAGACCCAAAAGAGGCCATTGCTATGCGTGTTTTAACCGATGCGATGAAAAAAGAAATAAATGCGGCAAGTTTTGAAGCTGCTGCAATTTCTGCTGCTATGGATTTTGAAACACGTGCAGTAAAAGTGTATTCTGATCGAGCAGCTGAAGCTACAGATCCAAATGAAATAGAATTATACCAAATGCTTGCCGATTGGGAAAAATCACATCAGCACTTTTTACATGAAATTAATGAAGAATTGAAAGCTGATATTTGGAATGACAATAGTTTCTGGCCTTTCTAATGTTTCGACTTCGCTCAACATAAATTGACTTCGCTCAACATAAATTGACTTCGCTCAACATAAATTAATTCAGCTCTACATAAGTTGGCTTCTATAAATCTGAGAATCAAAAAAACAAGGGGACTTAAAAAAGTGTCCCTTTTTTTATTTAGTCATCCCTTAAAAACCATTTAAATTGTTAATAATCAGTTGATAACCTCTTTTGTTAGGTTGCTAAAACTGCAAGCAAATGCGTACCTTAGTTAAAAAGCTTGCAGATATGGTTGGAAAACAGGACAAAACACCTCAATTAAGTATTTTTGATACTCCCTTAAAAAGGTTTATCAATTTAGAGCATGAGTTGTGTATTTTATCTACACGAATAGATTGGGATTCTATAGAGAAAGAATTCTCAGTTTATTTTTCAGAAATAGGACGACCTTCTGTTCCTATTCGTAGAATGATAGGGTTGCTATTGTTAAAGCACATTTATAATTTAAGCGATGAAGCAATTGTTGACCGCTGGATTGAAAATCCATATTGGCAATATTTTAGTGGAGAGAAAGTTTTCCAAACTCAAAAGCCCTTTGATCCAACTGAGTTTATACATTTTAGAAATCGTATAGGCAAAGATGGTGCAGAAAAGTTATTGAAAGTATCGATTCAACTATTTGGCAAAGAGGCTCAAGAAAAAGAAGTCTTAATTGACAGTACCGTACAAGAAAAGAATATCACTTATCCAACCGATGCAAAACAACACAAACGTATTATTGAGAAAGTGAACAAGATAGCCAGACAAGAGGGAATCATATTACGTCAAACTTATACCAGGACTTTAAAGCAGCTGATGATAGATCAACGTTTTCATAATCATCCAAAAAGAAGAAAGAAAGCCAAAGCCGCCTTACGAAAAATAAAAACTATAGCTGGTCGCCAAGTCAGAGATATAGAAAGGCAATTTAGCCCAGATCAACAACAGAGGTATAAAGAACTATTCATCATTATCAACAAAATTTTAGCACAACAAAAAGGAGGTAAGAACAAGATTTACAGCATTCATGAGCCAGAGGTTAGTTGCATCGCAAAAGGTAAAGAAGCAAAGAAATTTGAGTTTGGAAATAAAACAGGAATAGTTTTAACTAAAACCACAAAAATAGTAGTTGGAGCCATTGCTTTTCAAAATAATCCTTACGATGGCCATACACTTGAAGAACATTTAAAGCAAACAGAATATTTAACTGGAAGAATGCCTAAAGTAGGGATTGTAGATAGAGGTTATCGAGGGAAAAAGAAAATTAATGATACCGAAATAATATCGCCATCTGCACCTAAAAAAGGAGCTACTCAATACGAAAAACAAAAAGCGAGGAAACGTTTTAGAGCCAGAGCAGGAATAGAACCGGTTATCGGTCACATTAAGCACGACCATAGAATGTTAAGGAATTATTTGAAAGGTGTAATTGGTGACCAATTAAATACACTTTTAGCGGGAACTGGGTTTAATTTAAAGAAAATGCTCAATAGAATTAAAGAGCAAATTCTTTTTGAACTATTTTATATCTTAAATTTTTGGAAACTGTTTTTTCAAAAAAATAAACTCTCAAAATATTGGGCTTTTTAAGGTTTGACTACTTAACTTCAAACCCATCCCACTTCTGATTTGGGAGCTCACTAATCCGACTTTCAAGCACTCTTGCCCAATCTGGTCCTCGTTTGCACCAGTCAATAAAAGTATCAACATCAATTTTTTCTCCATGGGCTTCAATATAAACCGAACCATCAGGTTTGTTTTGTACAAAGCCATTTACATGGCATTCTTTGGCTTTCTTTTTGGTATAATATCGAAATCCCACGCCTTGTACTTTTCCTGAAATTTTTATGCTGACTGTTTTTTTCATTAATCTATATTTCAGATATAACTCATTTCGAACGAAGTGAGAAATCTTATGCGGTTGAATACTAATACATAAAGATCTCTCGCAGATGCTCGAGATGAGAGTTCGGGGGTTTGCAAAGGTCTCATATTATTCCCCCAAACGATAAGACATTTGTTTATCGATTTTTTCAAAAAGCTTTAGCGGATTATAGGTTCGCCAATCCAAAGCATCAAATTCACCACCGAAAGAAATATAATAATCTAGGCGAGTAGCTTTTATTTCATCCAAATTATGTTCTAGAAAATTTAAACCTACTATCCAGCCCTCATCTAAATTATCGAACCACTCTTGATAATAACTATCATCATCGGCATGGAAATTC
>JAGGWH010000049.1 GCA_021157585.1 Bacteroidales bacterium
ATTGGAATAAAAGAACAGAGTTGTTTCCTGACTTTTGGTTTGAAAAACGTAAGATTAAGCTTGAAGATATTGATTTGCCGATTAAAGCATTTGATTTGGTCTATTTCGATGCTTTTAATCCCGATTTGCAACCAGAATTATGGACAGAAGAAGTTTTTCAGAAAATCTATTTGGCTATGAAATCCAAGGGGATTCTAATGACCTATTCCGCTAAAGGAAAAGTAAAAAGAGCATTAAAAGCAGCGGGCTTTATTTTAAATGCTTTACCCGGACCTATTGGTAAACGGGAGATTACGCAGGCGATAAAAATGTAATTTTTTTCACTTTTTATTTGCGTCTTTGCACCTTTGCGAGATAAAAGTTTCATTACAAATCTCTGCGTTTCTGCGGCTTTACGAGATTCAACTTACCTAACATTAAACCCATCCCATTCCCGATTTGGAAGGTTGCTAATTTTAATGTCAAGTACTCTTGCCCAATCCGGTCCTTTTTTGCACCAGTCGATAAAAGTATTTATGTCTATATCTCCGCCTGAAGCTTCAATATAAACAGAACCGTCGGCTTTGTTTTGTACAAAACCATTTACATTACATTCTTGGGCTTTCTTTTTGGTGTAATACCGAAATCCAACACCTTGAACTTTCCCCGAAATACGTATGCTTACTGTTCTCTTCATCTTATTCTCCTAAACGATAGCGCATTTGTTTATCTATTTTCTCAAAAAGCTTTTGTGGATTATAGGTTCGCCAATCCAAAGCATCAAATTCGCCACCAAAAGAAATATAATAGTCTAAACGAGCAGCTTTTATTTCATCTAAGTTATGGTCGAGAAAATTCAGTCCGACTATCCAACCATCATCTAAATTATCAAACCACTCTTGATAATAACTATCATCATCGGCATGAAAATTCAAAATATTTTCGCCTATTAGAATAAATTTATTAATTCCGTTTTCCGTCATTTCTTCCACTACATTTCTGTACAAATACATAATGTCGTTATATAAAATATCGTTCCATTCTCCAATAAATTCCCAAATTGTAAAGCCCAGATCGTAATTGGTATACAGGATTTTCATATAAAGCGTGAGCGAACCAAAGTCATCCCATTGTGGATGGATATAAGTATCGTAAATACGGTGATTAAGTGATATTTCACTATATTTTCTTCCAAAAAATGGCGATTGTTTATCAGTTTCGGCGCTATAAATATTACGCCAATTGTAATAGGGTTCAAGTTCTACCATCTTATTTTTTGCTGACCCAAATATCTTGTAAACTTAGTAAACCGCCTTTATAACGTTGCTTCACGTAATCTACTAAAGGTAAGAGTTTTTCCATGTCATCGACTAAAGAAATAACAACGGGTAATTCGTTTGAAATACGCAAAATACTGCTGGAATGAATGTGTTGTCTGCTTCCAAAACCTCCTTTGGTTTGCATTACAGTAGCTCCTGAAATCCCTAAACTATGCGCTTTTTCTATTACCAGACGACAAAGACTATCGCCTTTGTACGAATCATTTTCGTTTAAGATAAGCCGAAATTCAGTTTTTTTTACAAAGCCTTCCATAACCCTTAAGATTGATGAACAAAATAAGTTGCAGAAATATAGCCTAAATATACAAAAAATAAACCTAGAATATTAGCACCGGCTATATTGACTAATGCAAACTTAATGTCACCATCTTTAAAAAGATTAAGACTTTCGAACATAAAAGTTGAAAAGGTTGTGAAGCTCCCAAAAATACCAATAAATAAAAAGAGCTTTAGGTTTTCAGGGATATTCTCTTTCCCGAAAAGTATAAATGCGAAGCCAATTAAAAACGACCCTAAGAGATTTACGAAGAGTGTTCCCAAAGGGAAAGTTCCAAAATAATATTTATGTGGAAAACCGGATAATAAATAACGTAAGACCGATCCTATTATACCTCCAAAAGCGATGTAAAGCAATTTCATTCTATATGATTTTGAATCAGCAAATATACAAAGATTCGGTTTTCTGAAAAGCTTTGTTTTTTCTCCAAATGAATTCGTAATTTTGTACATCTAAAAATGATAACAATGAATTTAACCGAATTTCAAAAACAGATATTAGCGGGTATTCCTGAAGTGCTGCCTCAAGCAAAAGCCTACGATGCTGAGATAAATCATGCTCCAATTAGAAAAGATATTTTAAGTCTTAATGAAAAAAAATTAGCCTTAAAAAATGCACTTCGCTATTTTGATGTTAAACATCATGCAATTTTAGCTCCGGAGTTTGCGGAGGAACTTAAGAAATACGGACGTATTTATATGTATCGTTTTCGCCCCGATTATAAAATGCATGCTCGTCATATTAATGATTTTCCACATCAGTCGAAACAAGCAGCTGCCATTATGCTTATGATTCAGAATAATTTGGATTATGCTGTGGCTCAGCATCCTCACGAATTAATAACTTATGGTGGAAATGGTTCTGTTTTCCAAAATTGGGCTCAATATTTACTCACTATGAAATATTTAGCCACTATGACCGACGAACAAACTTTAGCGATGTATTCGGGTCATCCAATGGGTTTATTCCCTTCGCATAAAGATGCACCAAGAGTTGTAATTACTAACGGTATGGTTATTCCAAACTATTCAAAACAAGACGATTGGGAGAAGTTTAATGCTTTGGGCGTTTCTCAATACGGACAAATGACAGCAGGCTCTTTTATGTATATCGGTCCTCAAGGAATTGTTCATGGAACAACTATTACGGTAATGAATGCAGCTAGAAAAGTAGCTAAACCCGACGAAGATCCTTTTGCCGGAAAGTTATTCTTGACTTCCGGTTTGGGTGGAATGTCAGGTGCTCAACCAAAAGCAGGAAATATTGCTAAAGTGATTTCTGTAGTGGCTGAGGTAAACCCAAAAGCAATACAAACTCGTCACTCTCAAGGATGGGTAGATGAGGTTTTTGATGATTTGAATTTACTTGTTAAAAGAGTAAAAAAAGCTAAAGCCGATAAAGAGATTGTTTCCATAGCTTATCAAGGAAATATTGTAGATATTTGGGAGAGGTTTGACGAAGAAAATATTTTTGTCGATTTAGGTTCCGATCAAACATCACTTCATAACCCTTGGGCAGGTGGCTATTTCCCTGTTGGATATTCTCTTGAAGAATCTTTGGAAATGATGGCACATAAGCCCGATTTATTTAAAGAAAAAGTGAAAGAATCGTTGCGCCGACAAGCAGATGCAATAAATAAACATACTGCAAAAGGTACTTATTTCTTTGATTATGGAAATGCATTTTTATTAGAAGCTTCTCGTGCAGGTGCTAATGTTATGGCCGAAGATGGAATTACTTTTAAATATCCGTCTTATGTTCAGGATATTATGGGGCCATTGTTTTTCGATTATGGTTTTGGTCCTTTCCGCTGGGTTTGTACTTCTAATGATCCTGAAGATTTAGAAACAAGCGATAAAATTGCTGCTGATATTTTGAGTGAGATTATGCAAAATTCCCCTAAAGAAATTCAAAGTCAGATGGCGGATAATATTCAGTGGATTAATGGTGCTCAAGAAAATAAATTAGTAGTTGGATCGCAAGCGCGTATTCTTTATGCCGATGCTGAAGGTCGTATAAAAATTGCAGAGGCTTTTAATAAGGCTATCGCTGATGGAAAAATAACTGCTCCTATAGTTTTAGGTCGAGATCATCACGATGTTTCAGGAACAGACTCTCCTTATCGTGAGACTTCCAATATATATGATGGTTCTTCTTTTACTGCAGATATGGCTATCCAAAATGTTATTGGAGATTCTTTCCGAGGCGCTACTTGGGTGAGTATTCATAATGGTGGTGGAGTAGGCTGGGGCGAAGTTATAAATGGTGGTTTTGGTATGTTGTTGGATGGAACTCCCGAAGCCGATCGCCGTTTAAAATCCATGCTTTATTGGGATGTAAATAATGGTATTAGTCGTAGAAGTTGGGCTAGAAACGATGGTGCTGTTTTTGCTGCAAAACGTGCAATGGAAAGTAATCCTGATTTAAAAGTGACATTGCCTAATTTCGCTGATGATAATCTAATAGATAGTTTATTCTAAACTGTAAAACAATAAGTTATGGGAAATATCTCACGTCGTTTTAAATCAATGTTTGCTAGCCAAAAGAAAATTTGGCAGCAGTTTGCTGCTTCAATAAACGCAGAATATATTGATAATGGATTGCTTAAACCTACTGTAATCACTAAAAAATTTGAGTGGGGCAAAATTGTCATAGATTCTTATAGTAAAATGAAGGGTAGGGCAAGTGTAACCTACACTCGTTTTCAAACGGAATGTCGAAACCCAAAAAACTTGCATTTTAGAGTTGATAGAAAAACTTTATTGAATAGTAAAGCTCCAAAAGGCTTAGAAAAGGTGATAACTGAACATGTTGATTTTGATCGTTTATTCCGTTTATTTGTTTCTGAAAAGCGAGAGGTAATGCGATTGTTAAGTAGAAATATTCTTGTAGATATTGCCAATCAACAACCTTATAACGATATCAGAATTGAACTGAAAGAAAATAATTTAGTGCTTCGTATAACACCTTTAAATAAAGATTTAGAACAGCTTAAATCTCTTTTTAAATTAGTAGAAACCTTACATAATAAAATTGATACTGAATATTAAATTTTGATGTAAACCAATTCTTTTACCTTTGTGCATATGAGTAAAATTTGTGTTTTTTGCGGCTCAAGTATGGGCTTTGATGATATTTACAAACAGAAAGCCCTTGAGCTGGCTGATTATTTTATAGAAAAAGGCCATAGCCTTATTTATGGTGGTGCCGATGTGGGCTTAATGAAAATTATTGCCGATCGTATGTTGGAAGCGGATATGGAAGTAATTGGAGTTATGCCGCAATATTTGGTGGATAAAGAAGTGTCTCACTCTGGAATTACGAAATTGCATATTGTAGAAAGTATGGCCGAGCGGAAGAATTTGCTTATCGAAATTTCGGATGCTTTTATTGCTATGCCCGGAGGTTTTGGAACCCTTGATGAATTAGCTGAAGTGTTGGTATTGGATCAGTTGCAGATTATTTCTAAACCAATGG
>JAGGWH010000050.1 GCA_021157585.1 Bacteroidales bacterium
GGAGCAGTCTCTTTTGTTTTGGTAGGTTTTGCTTCTTCTTTAACAGTTTCAACCGAAGGTGCTGTTGTTTTTTCTTCTACAGGAGTTTCGGGAGTATGGCTTTCCGGTTTCGACTTAACTTCTGCTTTTTCAACGGGCTTTTCAATAGTTTCTTCAACGGTTTCTTCAACGGTTTCTTCAACGGGCTTTTCAGGGCTTTTTTCAACGGGAGTGTTGTAGGTTTCCGTTAAACGAGAATCGCGAATGAACAATTCTTCATTTTTTGTTTCAATGGGAGGTTCAGCTGTTTCTTCTTCTTTAGAAAGAGAAAGTGTTGTACGTTCTGCCGAGATAACTTTTTCCTGAGCAATCTGCTTCACTTTTCTTTCTGCCTGGTATTCACTTATAAGCATTTCGGTCATTTCCGGCGAAAGCTTAGTATTTGGTTTCGGATCAATATCAAAACCTTTTTTACTTAAGAAATCAACAATGGTTGAAAGTCCTACATTGAATTCTCTTGCGGCTTTGCTTAATCGCATGTTTTTAGTAATATCTGCCATACTTCTTTATTTTCAGTCCCGTAATCTTTTTTTAAGTTAGTATTTTGTATAACTATTCAAACTCCGTCTTTAAAATACGAATAACTTCGTTAATAGTTTCTTCTTCCAAATCGGTACGCTTAACTAATTCTTCAACAGGAACAGCTAATACGCTTTTTGCAGTATCACATCCTATTTGTGTTAGCTCATCAATAATCCAATTATCAATTTCATCAGAAAATTCTGTTAAATCAACATCTTCTAAGTCAATATCGGTATCACGATAAACATCTATTTCATAACCGGTAAGTTTTCCGGCTAATTTGATATTAAATCCACCTTTTCCGATAGCTAATGAAACTTGGTCAGGTTTCATATATACATCGGCTCTTTTGTGTTCTTCGTCAATTTCAATTGAGCTTAATTTAGCAGGGCTCAAAGCACGTTGAATATAAAGCGATGTATTAGTAGTATAATTGATAACATCAATATTTTCATTTTTTAATTCGCGAACGATACCGTGAATACGAGAACCTTTCATACCAACACAAGCTCCAACGGGATCAATACGATCATCGTAAGATTCAACAGCAATTTTAGCTCTTTCTCCGGGAACACGTTTAATGTTTTTTATAGTAATCAGTCCGTCATAAACCTCAGGAACTTCTTGTTCGAATAAACGCTCAAGGAATACTTCTGTTGTGCGTGAAAGAATAATAACAGGGCTGTTATTGCGAACATCTACTTTAGAAACAACCGCACGGATAATGTCTCCTTTGCGATAATAATCGTTTGGTATTTGTTCTGATTTAGGAAGAATTAATTCATAGTATTCATCGTCTAAAACTAAGACTTCTTTTTTCCAAACCTGATATACTTCACCGGTAACTATTTCACCAATTTTTTCGCTATACTTTTTATAGATATTATCTTTTTCTAATTCTAAAATTTTAGCAGCTAAATTTTGACGGATAGAAAGTATTTCTCTTCTACCGAAATCTGACATTTTTAAAGCTTCTGAAACTTCTTCTCCAATTTCAAAATCGGGTTCAATTTTAACAGCCTCGGAGAGAGGTATTTGTAGGTTTTCATCTTCTACTTTACCATCTTCTACTATTTCTCTGTTACGCCAAATCTCAAGATCTCCCTTGTCAATATTTACAATGATATCGAAATTCTCGTCGTCACCATAAAGCTTTATCAGCATATGACGAAAAACATCTTCGAGTATACGCATCATTGTTTCCCTATCAATATTTTTGAATTCTTTAAACTCCTGAAAGGTGGATATCAAACTGATTTTTTCTTCCTTCTTTGCCATTTTTGCTTCTTATTAAAAGATAATTTCTATTTTGCTTTGTTTTATTTTATCTAATGTCAATGTTAAAGGTTCTCCTTCTTTATATTTCTTAGGTGTTCCTTTTTTGGCATTTGGATTTTTTTTCAAAGGAATAACTTCAATACTATCACCATTAACATCTTTAAGACGAGCTAAGATTTTTTCTCCTGTTAATAATGTAATGTCAAAGTTTTTCCCAATGTATTTTTTATATTGTCTGATAAATTTTAAAGGCATATCTACTCCGGCACTCGAAACATTTAGAGCGAAATCTTCTTCTTCACGATCGAGACTAAACTCAATATGACGACTTAAATCGACACATTCTGAAATAGAAACGCTCTCGTCACCATCAATATAAAGCATTATTTGATTGTCAGAACTAACGGTTAAATCAACCAAAAACCGTGGCGAATCAAGCAAATGCTCTTGTGCTAATTTTAGAATTTGTTCCTTTGTTATCATTTATATTGTTTTCTACAAAAAAAAGGGGACATTAGCCCCCTCTCCTTAATCTATTTTCTTATATCCATCGACATAAAAAACTCCTTGTAAATTAAGGAGGGCCATCATTCTTCGAAACATTGAGTACCGAAAAACGCTGCAAAAGTACAGTTTTTTTTAACACATCTCATCCTTTTTTAATCTTTTTGCTGATTTTCAGTTGAATAAATAAAAAAACGCTCTTGTTTTTAATCATTTTGTAGTTTTGCTTTGCAAAACAAAAAAAACCAATAATGAAAAAAATAAAATGTTTACTGCTGCTTTCTTTAGCCTTTTTAATGCTTAATATTAATACTCAAGAAAAACTATTTAATTTTAAAGATGCTATTTATTTTAATTCCAAGATATTACCAAAACGAATAAAAAATTTACAGTGGCTTGAAAAAGGTGCTGAATACAGTTTTATTAAAGACAGTACTCTAATGTTAGCTTCGGCAGCAAACGAATCTCCTGCAAAAAAATTATTATCACTACAAAGTTTAAATGGGTTTTTAGCCGAAAATAATTTAACATTAGAACATTTTCCTAATATACATTGGGAATCTAATACAGAATTTACTTTTCAAAATAACAACCGGTTTTTCAATGTAAATATTAAAGATAAAAAATCTTCTTTACTCAACCTTTGGCCCGATTCGGCTCAGAATAGTGAGGTAGAACCGCTAACAAAACGCGTAGCTTATACCATAGAAAATAATCTGTATATTGCCGATAATCAGAAACAAATCCAGCTTACCGATGATCCTGAAAATGTAGTAAACGGACAAACGGTATCTCGCTCGGAATTTGGTATTACCGATGGTATTTTTTGGTCGCCCAAAGGCAATTATCTTGCTTATTACCACAAAGATGAGCGTATGGTGGGCGATTATCCCGTTGTTGATATTACAAGTCCTGAAGCTACCGTAAAAAACATAAAATACCCAATGGCAGGCTCAACAAATGAGTTAATAAAAGTGGCTGTTTACGATGTAAAAACAAAAAAGACTATCTATTTAAAAACCGGTGAAGATATAGATCAATATCTTACAAATATCACTTGGTCGCCCGACGAAAAACAGATTTATATCTCTGTATTAAATCGTGATCAGAATCATTTAAAACTAAATAAATATGATGCCGTAAGCGGCGAGTTTCTTTTTACTCTTTTTGAAGAAAAAGCCGATACTTGGGTAGAACCGGAACATCCGCTTACTTTTTTAAAAAACAGAAACGATCAGTTTATTTGGTTTAGCGAGCGCGACGGTTGGCAACATTTATTTGTATATAATACCGAAGGTCAATTTGTTAAGCAGCTCACCGAAGGTGAATGGACGGTTACTTCTCTCTTAGGTTTTGATAATAGCGGCAAAAATTTAATCATACAAGGCACTAAAGAAAGTCCGATAGAGAAACATATTTATAGAGTTAACTTAAAAAACGGAAAGCTAAAAAAATTGACAGATGAGCATGGTTCACATAATGGTATTCTTTCACCATCAGGAAATTATTTCTTTGATATTTATTCTAATACCGAAACAGCCAGAGTTTATAATGCAATAAGTACGGATGGAAAATCATCAAAAGAACTTCTTCGCGATAATGATCCGTTAAAAGATTATTTAGTAGGAAAAACTATTATGGGAACGCTTAAAAACGATGTAGATATTGATTTGTATTACCGTATGATTTTACCTCCTAATTTTGACAGCACTCAGAAATATCCTGTGTTTTACTATTTATATGGCGGTCCACATGCTCAATTAGTAACCGATTCATGGTTGGGTGGTGCTAATATCTTTATGAATTTAATGGCTCAAAAAGGATATATAGTTTTTACACTCGATAATCGTGGTACACCAAATCGTGGTTTTGCTTTTGAAAATGTTATTCATCGCAAATTGGGACGAAATGAAGTAGCTGATCAAATGATAGGTGTAGATTATTTGCAGAGTTTACCTTTTGTTGATTCAGAAAGAATGGGAATTCAAGGCTGGAGCTATGGTGGATTTATGACACTTACTATGTTAGCCGATAATCCGGGAGTTTTTAAAGCCGGTGTTGCCGGCGGTCCCGTAACCGACTGGAAATATTATGAAATAATGTATGGTGAGCGTTATATGGATACGCCTACACAAAACCCCGAAGGATATAAACAAAGCAGTTTGCTTGAAAAAGCAGGAAATATTTCTGATAGGGTTTTAGTTATTCATGGCGATATTGATCCGACGGTAGTTTGGCAAAACAGTTTAAGTTTTTTACAAGCAGCTATTGATGCAGGCGTTCAGCTAGATTATTTTGTATATCCTCAACAAGAACATAATATGCGCGGTTTAGATAGAGCTCATCTGCTTGAGAAAATATATCGCTATATGGAAGATTTTGTGAAATAGCTATTGTTAAGATGAGGATTTTATTTATCGGAAAAGGGTTTTCCGATTTAGAAAACAGCTTTTGCTATTTCTCTGATATTATCCGGTTTCCCCATAGTGTAAAAATGTAATACAGGAGCTCCTGCAGCAATAAGTTCTTTACTTTGAGCAATGCTCCATTCTATTCCTAATTGATAAACTTGCTTATTAGATTTGCATTTTTGTACTTCTGCTACAAGTTCTTGCGGAATATCAACATGAAAAGTCTGTGGCAACATTATCAATTGTTTTTTTGTAGATAATGGTTTTAATCCGGGAATAATTGGAACATTAATACCAACGGCTCTACAGCTTTTTACAAACTCAAAATACTTATTATTGTCAAAAAACATTTGAGTAACAATATATTCGGCTCCGGCATCTACTTTAGCTTTTAGATTAATTAAATCGCTTTGTAAATTTGGAGCTTCCGGATGCTTTTCGGGATAACCGGCTACACCAATACAGAAATCTGTAGGATGTGTATTTTCTAAATCCTTTTCGAGATAAATGCCGTTATTTAAATCGTTTACTTGTTTAACTAAATCAACGGCAAAGGCGTTGTTATCAGTAGATGTAATAAATTGTTTTTGTGCTGCCGGCAAATCGCCTCGTAAAAGTAAAAGATTGTCAATACCTAAAAAATGTAAATCGATAAGCGCATTTTCTGTTACTTCGCGTTTGAAGCCGCCACAGATTAGATGGGGCACTACATCTATGCCTGTTTTGTATTGTATAGCCGAAGAAATACCCACTGTTCCGGGGCGTTTTCGTATAGTTCGTTTTTTTATAAAACCATCAGGCATAGTTTCATAAATAATTTCTTCCTGATGATAAGTAATATTTATATAAGCAGGATTAAAATCAAGAAGAGGATTTATTTTCTTTTCAATATCACTAAACTGTTCCCCTTTTAAAGGAGGTAATAGTTCAAAAGAAAAAAGTGTATTTGATGCTTTATGAATATGTTCTATTACTTTCATTATAGGATAAATTAAAGGTTTTGATTGAGTAGACTTTTTGCTTTTTCTACTGAAATATTTTTTCTGTCAGCATAGTCGTTTAGCTGATCATCTGCAATTTTACCAACATTAAAATATTTACTTTGTGGATGCGCAAAATAATAACCCGATACACTTGCCGGTGGATACATTGCATAGTTTTCTGTTAATTGAACTCCTATATTTTTTTCAACATTCAGCAAATCGAAAATTACTCTTTTTTCGGAATGTTCAGGACAAGCGGGATATCCGGGTGCGGGTCTAATCCCTCGGTATTTTTCTTTTAAAATAAGCGGAATGTCTGCTTTTTCATCGGGCGCATAGCCCCAATAATTAGCACGTACTTTATAATGTAGAAGCTCAGCTAATGCTTCAGCTAACCTATCGGCCATAATTTTTATCATTATGCTGTTATAGTCATCGTTCTGATCTAAATATTCCTGACTTAAACCATCGGTTCCCGTTCCTATACTAACTACAAAAGCGCCAATATAATCGGTTTCTTTTGTGTCTTTAGATAAGATAAAATCTGCTAAAGAAAGATTGGGAATATTCTGTTCTTTTTTTTCTTGATTACGTAAAAAATGAAATTTAGTCAGTATTTTGTCCTGTTTTTCATCTTCAAAAACAGTAATAGATTCTTGTTGACTATCAGCCGGGAAAATGCCATAAACAGCTTTTGGTTTTATACGTGAGTCTTTTTCCATTTGATCGAGGATAAGCTGTCCGTCATCCCATAATTTTTTAGCTTCAACACCTTTAACCGGATCATCGAAAATAGCGGGATATTTTCCGCTAATTTTCCACGCGTGAAAGAAAAAGGTCCAATCTATCCAAGGACGGATATCCGCAACGGTAAATGTATTCATTAGCTGAACGCCCATTTTATTTGGTTTTACTATTTGAGCAGTATTTGTCTGTATTTTAAAACCGTTTTCGCGTGCCTTAACTAAAGAAATAAGAGTTTTGCTTTGTTTGTTTTTATTGTGCTTTTGACGTAATTCTTTATAACGAGTATTTATTTCTTTCTGAAAATCAGTTTGTTTTGTTGGAGAAATTAGTCGTCCACTAATCTGAACACTTCTTGAAGCATCTTTTACATAAACAACAGGGCTTTGATAAGCAGGAGCAATTTTTACTGCCGTATGAATTTCGGAAGTGGTTGCTCCACCGATTAAAACAGGTATTTTAAGCTCTCGTCTTTGCATTTCTGCCGCTACGTGAACCATTTCTTCGAGCGAAGGAGTGATTAATCCGCTTAAACCAATAATATCTACTTTTTCGTCTATAGCTGTTTGAAGAATTTTTTCAGTAGGAACCATTACCCCTAAATCAATAACTTCAAAATTATTACAACCCAAAATAACACTCACAATATTTTTTCCAATATCATGAACATCACCTTTTACCGTAGCTAACAGAATTTTTCCTGCACTTACTTTTTCACCGGCATTTTCTATTTCGATAAAAGGAAGCAGGTATGCAACGGCTCTTTTCATTACTCTTGCGCTTTTCACAACCTGAGGTAAGAACATTTTTCCCGAGCCAAATAAGTCGCCCACAATATTCATCCCATTCATTAACGGGCCTTCGATAATATGTAAGGCAAACTCAAATTTTTTCTGTGCTTCTTTTAAATCCTCCTCAATATAATCTGTTATCCCTTTTATCAAAGCAAACGACAAGCGTTTTTCCACACTTTCATTTCGCCATTCTAATATTTTATCATTGGTGTTTGCCTTACTATTACCTTCATTATTTTGGGCGTAAATCAAAAGGCGTTCTGTAGCATCTTTACGTTTATTTAAAACTAAATCTTCTACCAAAATCAAAAGCTCTTTTGGAATTTCGTCGTAAATCTGTAACATAGCAGGATTTACAATTGCCATATCTAAACCGGCTTTAATGGCATGAAATAAAAATACAGAGTGTATAGCTTCGCGTACTAAATTGTTACCACGAAAAGCAAAGCTGAGATTACTAACACCACCACTTATTTTTGCATTTGGCAGGTTTTTTTTAATCCATTCTATACTTTTTATAAAATCTACAGCATAATTATTATGTTCTAAAATCCCTGTTCCTATTGTTAAAATATTAGGATCGAAAATAATATCTTCGGGAGCAAAATTTGCTTTATCAACCAACAAATGATAAGCGCGTTTGCAGACAGCAATTTTGGAGTCATAATCTGCTGCTTGTCCGTCTTCGTCAAAAGCCATTACAATGGCAGCGGCGCCATAACGTTTTATTTTCTTGGCGTGATCTATAAAAATTTCTTCGCCTTCTTTTAAGCTGATGGAGTTTACAATTGCCTTTCCCTGAACACATTTTAATCCGGCTTCGATTACACTCCATTTTGAGCTGTCGATCATAATAGGTATACGAGCAATTTCCGGTTCGGAAGCCAATTGATTTAGAAAAGTAACCATTTCACTTTCAGCATCTAACATGGCGTCATCCATACAAACATCTAAAATCTGAGCACCACCTTCAACTTGATGTCGTGCTACACTTAAAGCCTCTTCGTATTTTTTTTCACGAATTAAACGGGCAAACTTACGAGATCCGCTAACATTAGTGCGCTCTCCGATATTTACAAAATTTACGTCTTTATTAATTTTTAAAGGCTCTAAGCCGCTTAATCGGGTTTCTGTTTTTTGTTTAGGACGTTTTCTGACGCTTGCTTTTTCTGCAAGTTTTGCCATTTCTCGTATATGATCCGGAGTTGTTCCGCAACAACCTCCAACAATATTGGCAAAATTATGATCTAAATAATCGTGGATATGATGTCCCATTTTTTCCGGACTTTCATCATATTCGCCAAACTGATTGGGTAAACCGGCATTGGGATGTACGCTCACATAAAAAGATGATTTTTCAGACAATTCTGCTAAATATGGTCGAAGTTGCTCTGCTCCTAAAGCGCAATTTAGTCCTACACTTAGTAAATCGACATGAGAAACGGAATTTAAAAACGCCTCTAAAGTCTGCCCGGAAAGCGTTCTGCCGCTGGCATCGGTAATAGTACCGGAAACCATAAGAGGAAGCTTTCTTTTTTCCTTTTCAAATAATTCTTCAAGTGCAAATAATGCCGATTTTGCATTTAAGGTATCAAAAATAGTTTCAATAAGAAAAACATCAACACCTCCATCGAAAAGAGCCTTAGCTTGTTGATAATAAAGATCTTTTAAGTCATCAAAACTTACCGCTCTATATCCGGGGTCGTTAACATCAGGAGATAAAGAAGCTGTTTTATTGGTTGGACCTAATACGCCTGCAACAAAGCGAGGTTTATCGGGATTTTTAGAACTGTATTTGTCTGCTGCCTTTCTGGCTATTTGAGCGGCAGCAAAATTAATATCGTAAACCAAATGCTCCATTTTATAATCTGCCAAAGAAATACGATTGGCATTAAAAGTGTTGGTTTCGATTATATCTGCTCCTGCTTCTAAATATTCCTCATGAATATTTTGTATAATATCGGCTTGAGTTAAACAAAGCAAATCGTTATTTCCTTTAACATTTACCGGCCAATCTGCAAATTGTTTTCCGCGAAAACCCTCTTCATTAAGCTCTTGATTTTGGATCATTGTTCCCATTGCTCCATCAAGAACCAAAACCCTCTTTTTTATTTCATCTTTTATATTGTTCATTCTTTTATTGTCCGATTGTTTAAATGCCAAATTTGATTTTGTGACATGTATTAGAGGAATATTTGAATTTACTGCAAAAGTACGGGATTTTTTTATCTGACAATAGAAGATGACCCTTAGAAATAAGAAGAGAAAGATTTATAAATAATGATTTAAAGGCTTTAAAGATATGGAGTGTTAAAAAACAAGCTCAAATTATCTTTTATATCTAAATCATCTGATTAGTGTGTCTGTCCTTTTCTTCTTATTTTTGAAGAAAATTAGTGTATGAATCTTTTAATGGAAAATCAAAGCTTTTTAGTCTGTGGTGCGGCAAGTGGATTTGGTCGTGCAATTGCAGAAGCCTTGCTTGTAGAAGGTGCCAAAGTAATTGTTACAGCCCGAAGAGAAGCAGAACTGAAAAAGATAGCGGAGATAGCGCCGGATCGCGTACAGTATATCGTTGCCGATTTATTTAAGGAAGAAGATCAGGATAATTTATTGAGTAAAATCGACTTAAACCAATTAAGTGGTGTTGTAATAAATGCCGGTGGTCCACCGGCAAAGTCGTTTTTAGAAACTGAAATGGAAGATTGGGATAATGCTTATGTCAGTTTGGTAAAATGGAAAGTACGTCTAACCAAAAAAATTCTTCCGGCACTTATTGCAAATAAATATGGGCGATTGGTATTTGTGGAAAGCAAATCGGTAAAGCAACCTGTTGAGAATTTAGTATTGAGTAATTCGATGCGAATGGCCGTTGTTGGAATGGTTAAAACACTCTCGCAAGAAGTTGCACATCACGGAATCACAATGAATATTATGGCTCCGGGTTATCACGATACGCCGGCTATGCAACGTATTTTTGAAAAGAAAGCAAGCGTTAATAATATCAGTATTGCCGAAGCTCGAAAATCTATTGAATCGGAAATTGCTATGGGAAAGATGGGTAATCCAAAAGATTTTGCACAAATGGCGGTATTATTACTTTCTCCTGCATCCAATTTTATAAACGGACAAACAATAAGTGTTGAAGGCGGATTAATAAAAGGTGTTTTTGGATAAAAATAAAATATAATTGTTTGAGTAGATATCATAGAATGTATTTTTTATAAAAAAACAGTGATGACAAATTATTTTGAAAAATCATTTGAGTTGAGGTATTTCGAGATGAATAAATTTGGAGAAGCTTCTTCAACAACAATACTTACCTTATTGGAAGAAACTGCTGCCGAACATTGTTTTTCTATAAATCACAGTCTGTATCAACTTGAAAACCAGAATATAGGTTGGGTTTTAGTCTCCGGATTTCTTGAAATGGACCGTTATCCTAAGTATAAAGAAAAAATTATTATAAGAACATGGTTATCAAAATACTCCACCGTAACAGGAGTTAGAGAGAATATTATTTATGATGAGCAGGAACTTATTATTGGTAAGGCTAAAGGTTTATGGGTTTTCTTTAATATTGAGCGAAGAAGACCGGCTCGGATTTTGGACGATATAAAAGAAAAATGGTCTTTCTGTACGGAAGAAAGTATAGAACATAATATTTCTAAAAAGATACAGCCAATAGAATCGACAGAAAACACATTGAAATATAAAGTTTATCGTTTTGATGTTGATTCTAATAAACATGTAAATAATATTAGATACCTCCAATGGGTAACAGAATCTATTCCCGAGGAGGTAACGGATAATTATTATTTGCATTCTATTGACGGACGTTTTATAGCAGAGGCTCAATTGGGAGACACTATTAAGTCGTTTATCAAAAAAGATATTGAGAGTAATTCTTTTATACATACCATTAAAACACAAGACGATAAGGTTTGTGCAACTGCAAGAACTGTGTGGAAAAAGAGGGGAGATGCAATAACAAATAAATTTTAACGCTCTTTTGAATAAAGATAGTCAATACAATATTCATAAGCGAAAGCGCAATTTTTGTAAATTAGCCATCAGGAAATAAAATTATGACCAAAAAATCGGAAAAAGTCAGTAAACGGAAGTTACAGTCTTCTTATTTTACAACTGTTGTTAGTATCAGTTTGGTATTATTTTTAATGGGTTTGTTAGGTTTGTTAATACTTAACAGCAAAAAACTTTCGGATCATGTGAAAGAAAACATAGGCTTTTCTATTGTAATGAATCCGGGAGTTAAAGAAGCCCGAATTTTAGAATTGAAAAAAACTCTTGATGCTGCTGAGTTTGTTCGCTATGCCGAATATATTACTCCTGAAGAAGCGGCAGATGAATTATCTAAAGATTTAGGTGAGGATTTTTTAGGTTTCTTAGGCTTTAACCCTCTTTTACCATCTATCGATTTACGACTTAGTGCCGATTACGCTAATATTGATAGCTTACAAGTGATTGAAAAACACTTATTAGAAAATACAGATATTAAAGAAGTTTACTATCAAAAATCCTTGGTTGAGTTAGTTAATCAAAATATCCGGAAGTTAAGTCTTGTTTTATTGGTCTTTAGCTTCTTACTTTTACTTATCTCCATAGCTTTGATAAATAATACAATTCGTTTATCGGTATATTCTAAACGCTTTATAATTAGAACTATGCAACTGGTTGGAGCTACCCGTGGTTTTATCCGAAGGCCATTTATACTTACAGGTGTTATACACGGATTAATATCGGCTTTATTAGCATCTGCTATGTTAGCAGTAATTATTTATTTTTCTATGCAAGAAATGCCAGAACTATTAACTTTGCAAGATTATAATTTGTTTCTTAGCTTGTTTGGCTTTGTTATTTTTCTGGGTGTATTTATAACTCTAATATCTAATTTCTCAGCGGTAAATAAATACTTAAAAGCTAAGCCTGATCAACTATATTAATAATTCTGTTAAAATGATGAAAGAAAAACACACAATAGATAATAAAAATGAAATGTTTGTTTTTGGCAAACGTAACTATAAGTTTTTGCTTATTGGTTTAGGTTTTATTTTACTTGGCTTTTTATTAATGATGGGTGGTGGAACCGACTCTCCCGATGAATTTAATGAAGCTATATTTGGGTTTCAACGTCTTACCCTTGCACCAATTCTTATACTTGCGGGTTTTGCCATTGAAATTTATGCTATTATGAGTAAACCAAAAGATAAGTCGGAAAACTAATTTTGAGCAATTAAAAAATATTGATTATGGGATGGATGGAAGCATTAATCTTGGGTATTATACAGGGTTTAACAGAATTTTTACCGGTAAGTAGTAGTGGTCATTTAGAAATTGCCAAATTTCTTTTAGGCGATAATAGCCTGCCGGAAGAAAGCATGTTGATGACTGTTGTTCTTCACGGAGCTACTGCATTAAGTACAATATTAGTTTTCCGTAAAGACATAATGGAAATTTTCAGAGGCTTGTTTCAATTCAAATGGAATGAAGAAACTATATTTTCACTTAAAATCATCATTTCTATGATACCGGCTGCTTTTGTCGGTTTATATTTTAATGATTTAATAGAAACTATGTTTGGAGGTCAATTGCTTTTAGTGGGTGCTATGTTGCTTGTTACCGCCGTTTTGTTAGTTTTTGCCGATCGCGCTGAAACTACCGATAAAAAAGTGAGTTATTTTGATGCTATTATTATTGGTATTGCTCAAGCTATTGCTATTTTACCCGGCATTTCGCGTTCAGGAGCAACAATATCTACTTCGGTTATTTTAAAAATTGATAGAAGTAGAGCCGCTCGTTTTTCTTTCTTAATGGTTGTTCCTCTTATTTTAGGAAAAATGACTCAGGATTTAATGGCCGGTGGACTGAATTACGAAAACTCTGTGCTTATTCCTTTAATTATTGGTTTTATTGCGGCATTTATTACAGGTGTTTTAGCTTGTACTTGGATGATTAAATTGGTAAAAAATGCCAAACTTTCTTACTTTGCCATTTATTGTGCCATTGTTGGTCTTGCAACAATATCTTATGTTTTATTCTTTGTCTAAACCTTATCGTTTTGCATAATTTCGATTTTCAAAAAGGAGAATTAATACTTATTGATAAACCTTATAAGTGGACATCTTTTGATGTGGTTAAAAGTGTAAAAGGACAAGCCCGAAGAATTACCGGAATTAAACGAATAAAAGTGGGTCACGCAGGCACGTTAGATCCTTTGGCAACAGGATTATTATTGATTTGTACAGGTAAAAAAACCAAAGAGATTGAAGGTTTTCAAGCTCAAGAAAAAGAATATACAGGCACTATTTATTTGGGTGCTACCACACCCTGTTTTGATTTGGAGAAAGAAGTAGATAAGCGTTTTGATATTTCCGAAATTACGGAAGAGCAAGTGCGAAATACAACAGCCCAGTTTTTAGGAGAAATAGAGCAAACGCCACCCATTTTTTCAGCTATTAAAATTGATGGAAAAAGAGCCTATGAATATGCTCGAAATGATGAAGAGGTAAAGATAAAATCGAAGAAGATTAACATCTACGAATTTGAACTTACTCGTGTTGAATTGCCCGAAATTGATTTTAGGATTCGTTGCAGTAAAGGAACATATATCCGTTCTATTGCTCGTGATTTTGGCTTGGCTTTAAATAATGGTGCTCATCTTACAGCACTCAGAAGAACGAAGATTGGAGATTTCTGTGTGGAAGACGCCATGACTCCTGCCACATTTAAAGAGTTGGTAAAAGAGGTTCCAAATGCCAATAAATAAAATAATTTGAGTGACAAATTAATAACATTTCATCGTTAAATTCTTTTTCTTTTTTCTTAAGAATAAGCAATAAAGCCAAGTATTTTTGGTTTAAAGAAAAACGAAGTTTTAAAATTGATACATCATGTTTAAAAAATTATTCTCAGTTGCTTTATTTGCAATTCTATCTTTTGGGGCACAGGCTCAATTTGTTTTTGACGAAGGCGATGTAGCCATTAATACCGGTATTGGTTTTATTTCTGCCGATGGTTTAATACCTTCTTTTAATTTAAGTGCAGAATTAGGTTTAATTCCTACCGGGGATGTTGGTGTTGTTTCTATTGGGGGAGAGTTAGAATATAAATACTCCAAGGTAATGGGGCTTTATTATAATCAATTAACTATCGGTCCACGTGCTGCTTGGCATATGCAGATGGACTTCTTGGAACAAACTAATTTTGATTTGTATGCCGGACTTGGTGTAGGTTTAAGAGTGTATAAAGTTTATAATGGAGTAACTTTTAATTTAGATTCAAAACTTGGGGCTTATATATCTACTTTTATTGGTGGAAGAATGATGCTTGATGATGATTTTGGAGTTTTTGCTGAATTAGGTGGCGGTGGTATTGCCGTAACAAAAGCAGGGATAATACTTCGTTTATAATTCTTTCACTTGGAAAAAATCAGCTGCAATACCATCAGCAAAAAATAAACCTTTTTCGCTTAATCTATAATGCGTTTCGCTTTTTAAAAGTTGTCCGCTTTCAATATATTTTTGCGTTTGCTGATTAAGATTATCTAACCAAACCTTCTCAAAATGTTGTTCTAAATAATTAATTTCAACACCCCATTTTGTGCGTAAACCCGTCATTATAATTTCGTTCCACTCGTCCGATTTGCTCAATATTTCGGTTTCGGAAGGAAGTAAACCATTATTTACTGAATCCATATAAGGTTTTAGTTGAGCTATATTCCAAGATCGCGACAGTAAATTAAAAGAATGAGCTGAAGGACCGATACCGAGATATTTTTTTCGCCTCCAATAATTGGTATTATGAAGGGCATATTTTTGATTAAATGCAAAATTGGAAATCTCGTATTGTTCTAAATTATTTTCCTTGGCAAAAGCAAGCAAAAGTTTAAAATGCTCTTCACCTTGTACATCAGTGGGCGGTGCATATTTCCCTTTTTTAATTAAGATATCGTAAGCCGTATTTTCTTCGCGTGTAAGATTATAAGCCGAAAGGTGTTCAATTTGTAAAGCTTTAAATTGACGTAAATTTTCTTGCCAGCTTGCTGTTGTTGCTATCGGAATACCATAAATTAAATCTAAGCTTATAGAAGAAAAGCCTGTATCCTGAGCTCTTTTTAAGGCACTTTTGGCCTCTTTTCCCGTATGCAAGCGATTGAGATAAAATAGCTCTTTATCATTAAAACTTTGCACCCCAATACTAAGTCTGTTTACCGCTGTTTTGCCAAGCATTTGTAAATAGGCTTTGCTTAAATCATCAGTATTGGCTTCAAAAGTAATTTCGGCTTTTTTCCCAACGGAAAAGGTTTTGTATATTTTCTCAAAAATGGAGTTCAATTCCTTTTCGTTTAAAAGGCTGGGTGTTCCACCGCCAAAATAAATACTGTCCAGATTTTCACCTTGCAAATAGTCTTTTTGTAATTCAATTTCTTGAAGCAAAGCCTCTATGAGTTGAGGTTTAAACTTCACACTGGCTAAAGAATAGAAATTACAATAGTGGCATTTTTGTTTACAAAAAGGAATATGTAGATAGAGTCCGGCCATAATTTTAAACAAAATTAGGTCTTTATTTTTTTATAACTACACTGTAATTTTTAAAATTTACTACATTTGATAAATCAAAATCCCTAAAAACCCACCCTATGAAACTTTTTAAAAAAATCCTTTTTAGTATTTTATTATTTCTAATTGTTGTAGCTGTTGGTGCATATATTTATATTAATAATTTATCTTCTAAGGCTATACCTGATTACAATCAAACTGTTGAACTTAAGGGGCTTACCGATGATGTTCAAGTTTATCGTGATTCATTGGCAATTCCTCATATTTACGCTAAGAATGAAAGCGATTTATTCAGAACTGTAGGCTTTGTTATGGCAGAAGATAGGATGTGGCAAATGGATTTATTACGTCGTGTAACTCAAGGTCGATTAGCCGAAATATTTGGTGAGGATTTAATAAAAACCGACTTATTCCTTCGTGCCTTGCGCATACCGGAAAAATCGAAAATGATGTTTGACGATATTACGCCTGAACAAAGAGCTGCCTTAGAAGCTTATGCCGATGGTGTAAATCAATATATAGAGCAATATGCAGATAAACTACCTTTGGAATTTAATGTTTTAGGTTATAAACCGGATCCTTGGAAACCGGAACATTCGCTTAATGTAACAGGATATATGGCTTGGGATTTAGCGGGAAGTGCTTATAATGCAGAAATAACTTTATATAAAATTATTCAATCTATCGGAATAGAAAAGGCAGAAGGTCTTGTTCCTAATATTGCAGAAAGAGGCGTTGTGGTTTATCCCGATTTTAAAATAAACCCGGCTTTATTGGAATTAAAAAACAGTCTAATGGCCGAATCCGAAACCGTCGAAAAATTAGGAGTGCAAATTTTTAACGGAAGTAATAATTGGGCTGTTTCCGGTAAAAAATCAACAACAGGAATGCCAATAATGTCGAACGATATGCACCTTGGACTGAATGCACCGGGCATTTGGTATCAAATGCATGCTGTTGTAGAAGGAGGATATAACGCTAGTGGTGTGGCGGTTCCCGGACAACCGCTTATTGTTGCAGGTCATAATGAAAATATAAGTTGGGGAATGACTAATCTTTATGTTGATGATATTGATTTGTATCTCGAAACTATTAATCCGGAAGATAGTAATCAATACTTTTTTATGGGAGAGTGGAAACCTTTGGAAATCCGTAAAGAACTTATTTGTGTTAAGGGTGGCGATTCTGTTTATAAAGTAAATAAATTTACTCATCGAGGACCAATAATTTCCGGTTTTAAAAAGATGAATCAAGCTATTTCAATGCGGTGGATTGGTAATGATTATAGCAACGAAATACGCGCTGTATATGAACTTAATAAAGCTGCTAACTGGGATGAATTCAAAGATGCTATTCGTACTTTTAATTCTGTTAGTCAGAATTTTATTTATGCTGATGTCAACGGAAATATTGGTTTATACGCCGGAGGAGGAGTACCAATTAGGAATGGTAAAAATTACTTAATTAAACCCGGCGAAACGGATGAGTTTGATTGGACAGGCCGTATTCCTTTCGAGGAACTTCCTCATAGCTATAATCCTGAAAGCGGCATGGTTTCTTCGGCTAATAATAAAACCGTAGGTAACGATTATCCTTATTATATCGGAACGTATTTCTCTCAAGATTATAGAATTAATCGCATTCGCGAGATGCTTACAGAAAAAGAAAAACTCTCGGTTGATGATTTTAAAGCAATGCAGTCTGATCAAAATTCTATGATGGCAAGGACTTTTGTCCCCGATATGCTTGCCGAATTAGCTTCGGTAGATGGTGATGAAAACTTTAAAAAAGCATATAAATATTTGCTCGACTGGAATGGAACTATGGATGCCAATGCTGTTGCTCCTTTAATCTTTGAAAAGACCTATCATAATATGCTCGTATCTTTATTAAAAGATGATTTGGGCGAAGAGTTATTTACCGAATATTATAATAATTCCCAGCTTTCGCGCAATTTTATCGACGATTTTTGGAAAACCAAAGATCCTCTTTGGTGCGATGATATTTCTACTCCTGATATAGTGGAAAGTTTTGGCGATATTGTAAGAAAAAGTTTTAATGAAACACTTACTCAGCTTAGTGCTGAATTAGGTCCGGATATTAACAAATGGACTTGGGGAAGCGTTCATAAAGTGTCGTTTAAACACCAAATGGGTGGAGTAGATATTTTAGATAAAGTGTTTAAGTTAAACCGCGGGCCATATTCAATTGGAGGAAGTTTCCATACGGTAAGTCCTTATTCTTACCCTTTTTCTGATGCTTTTAATGCTAATCACGGAGCCTCACAACGTCATATTTATGTGCCAAATAATTGGGACGAATCTTTAACAATTATCCCAACAGGCGAATCCGGAATTCCGGCTTCTAAACATTATATGGATCAAACAAAAAAATATTTGAATAACGAATATCATTCCGATCCGTTTACTAAAGAGGCTGTGAAAAAGCAAACATTATATACGGCTAAATTTGTTCCGAAAAAATAAAGAGATTGAGTCTGAAAACTTAGTTTAAAAATCCATTTATAGAATATACGATAAAAGCAATATAAGTGTAATAAGTAATTTTATACAAATGTTACCTACCATAAAAAAAAGAAAAATTGGCGTATAAGAAAAAACAACATATCAATCCAGAAACTTATTTAAGGCATTTTTCAGAAAACAAATTTGTCTATGTCATTAAATTGAATAATAAGTTCCAAAGGAATTTGTATAGAGAAGGAATTGGGCACAAGATGTTCTCCAAGAAAAACTATTATAACTTTCCCAATAGAAAGAATGAACCTATTCTCGAAGATCTGTTTGCCAAAATTGAAACGAATGACTAC
>JAGGWH010000051.1 GCA_021157585.1 Bacteroidales bacterium
ATTTTTCTTGGCTCGTTTTGATAATTCACCATTGTTCTGTTCTAAAAAACGAACCAACAAGGATACCAGACTATCAGGCATCTCAAAGGTACTGTCAATGTACGATTTGAACTCTTCATATTTGATTAAATAAGTCACTTCCTCAGGAATAATGTTATCGATAGTATCTTTAACACACTCATACAAAAATTCAGCTTGCTTTGTAGCATCAAAATAACGATAATAATCAATTGTATTATTTATTACTTCAACATTGTGATCTGAGGTCTCTTCCCATTCTATAAAATCTAATAATGGAACTGAATAGCTTTCCAATACCTTTTGATAATCAGCAATGTGATTTAAAATTGATGCAGAAACAGGGAAAATTAAACCCTGTTGAGAAAATTGCTTTTTAGCCAAAACGTGGTGTATCAAATAACGATGTATCCTGCCATTGCCATCTACAAATGGATGAATAAACACAAAACCAAAAGCAATTACACTAGCTGCCAATACCGCATCTATTTCATTAGATAGCAGTAAATTATTTGTTTCTATCAGCCCATTCATTAATCGACCTATATCATTTTGCTTTGCAGATATATGATCAGGAATCGGTGATAAAGTTTCACGATCACGGTCACCAACAAATCCCCCTTTTTTGCGATAACCCATATCTACAAAGCGAGGGTTCTCAATTACAATTTGTTGCAAACGGTCAAATTCTTCATGACTTAAGTCATTCATTCCTGCCTGTCCTATTGCTTGTCCCCAACGAGCTGCTCGTTTACTTTTTGGACTCTCCCCCTCAATAGTAAAAGATGCTTTTGAATCTTTTAAAAGTAAAAAAGCCGAGGCGCGTAATAATATATTCTTTCGAATACCTTTTAAATATTCATTCTTTTTTACGGACAAATTTTCGGCGATATATTGCTCTAGCTTGGGTGATTTTCGTATTAAAGGACAAAAATCTATAGTACCGGGTAAATTATTAACTACTGAATGACGAGCTGATTTTATTCCTTTTACAGCATACTGCAAGCTAGTATCTATTACATTGACATAGCTTTTTTTAGTAAGGTTTGGAATGGCTTTTAATTCTTTTCCTAAAAACCATTCTATTAAAAACCATATTCTTCGAGAATATTGCCCCGTTGGTTCTACACTCACTAACAGATTCAATTCTTTCTCAGAGTAATGCTTCACTAAAGCACTAAACACTAATAAGTTTACACCTTCATATTTCAATGCAAACACAAGTTGTTTGTATAAGGCTTCAATTTCTGATAAACTGAAACTATCCTCAGGAAGATAACTATTGGGAAGAATTATAAAATTCTCATCTTCACTACGTTTTGCCTTTTGGCTAACAATAGCAAAAGGGCTAGGAAAAGGAATCTTTAATTGCAATTTCTGAATAATAGCGGCATAGCCGGTAATGTATCCTTCTTCAGAAATATTCATTCCATTAAAAACGGGCGCAATAAATGAAAAACGGGCGCTTTTAGTCATAATTTTAAAAATATAGGCGCAAGATACATAAAATACAAGCGCAATACAATAAAAACGAGCGCAAATTAATATATTTCTAAATAAACGAGCGCAACCTAGACTAAAACCCTATGTAATAAGCATTGTTAAAATTGGTCCTGCCGACAAAAACGGCGGTGTTCAGAATTTTATGATTGGGTCAGGGCAAGCTCATACTTTTGTATTTTACACTTTTAGCAGATAGGCTTCGTTCCAGCCTGCTTTAAGCCTTTTGCCCGCAATGCCTTGTTTTTCAGTTTTCTCATTTTTCAATAAATTTAAGGCGATTTTTAGAAGTATTGAATAATTCTGAGCTGCATTATTATTTCTTTTTCTTGAAGCGTCTTCTGAAAAAGCAACATCTAAAGTCCAATGTAGTTTATTCTCAACTCCCCAGTGTGAACGAATATTTTTCTGATGATTTACGGCCGTATCTGTTAAACTTGAAATGTAATATCTAATCGCCTTTTCTGGAAGTTTATCGCTGTTCTTAAATTCTCTTAAACTCTCTATTTTAATCACTTGGCTTAATTTATTCCATTTATTATTACTGTTTTCAATAAACTGAAAATTAGATATAACAGAACATTTTCTAGTCTCAATTCGTCCGTGACCATAATCAATGTTTGTATCTGTTTCTATGTTTTTTGAAAATCTAAATTCATCTTTTATCTCTTCTAATAATTGCTCTTGATTTTCTTTTACTGCTAAAATATAGTTTGCTTTATTTTCAATAATCTTATTGGCAATATCCGTCTGTGTTCCCATCGCATCAATGGTTATAATATTACCTTCAATAAATAATGTTTCTAAAAGTATAGGGATTGCTGTAATTTCATTAGACTTCTCATTAACTCTTACTTGACCTAGAACTAAATTGTTTTGGTCTGCCCAAGCACTAACCATATGTACTGGCGACTTTTTCCCATGTGATTTTGCTCCCCTTAATGTTTTTCCGTCAATAGCAATTACTTGTCCTTTTGAAAGTTTTGATATCGAATTTACCCAGTCTATAAAGCAGGTTTCAAATTTAGAACTATCAATTGATGAAAAGACTCTGTTTATGGTATCATCAGAGGGGATCCCGTTTTTTAATTCAAGAAATTTCCTCAAAAATTCTTCTTTTGAAGTGGCAAACTCAACCATTTGTTTCCATGTTTCTGCTCCACAGATGACTGAAATTATTCCAATAAGGAGGATGTCTTCTAAGTTGTGTAATTGGTTTATATGGCTTCTGGAGTCTTCCATATTGCCAAATATACTTACTAATCTATCGTCTTTGTTCATGTCGTTTAATTATCTGAATACCAGTATAATATACAAATAATTATTGTTATAGACACTATAAATCAAATGATTTTATTAAAAATAAGTGTGCGTCTGCCCTGATAGAATTGGTTAAATAGTTTCTAATAACATAAGTTTTATATATATTTGCATAGTAGGCTAATAAATGTCCAACATAGTAGGCTAATAAATGTCCAACATAGTAGGCTAATAAATGTCCAACATAATAGGCTAATAAACGTCCAACATAGTAAGCTAATTAAATGCCTATATAAAAGAAAATAAAAATGGCAACACCAAGAGAAAAACTAGCAGATTCACTAAAAAAATTACGTCAGCTACAAGATGATGAAAATATAGTTGCAATTAAATCTTCTGAAATAAGTAGAACACATAGAGAACGACTGTCTAAAAATGGATTTCTAAAAGAAGTTTCCAAAGGTTGGTATATTGTTACAAACCCTGAAGATATACAAGGAAATTCAACATCTTGGTATACTTCTTATTGGAACTTTTGTTCTAGATATTTAGAGGACAAATACCAAAATAATTATTGTATTTCGCCAGAGCAATCTTTATTACTTCATGTAGGAAATACTATTATTCCAAAACAATTAATTACTAAATCACCCAAAGGTTCAAACAAAATAATAAACCTACTACATGCCACAAGTTTATTAGAATTAAAAGCTGACCTACCGAACAAAAATAATTTAGATAAAATCAACGGAGTAAGAGTATTTAATTTAGAACATTCTTTGATTAATATTCAGCAAGTAATGTTTAAAACCAATCCTATTGATGTGAGAGCTGCCTTATTTATGATAAAAGATGCTTCACAAATATTGGCACCATTACTTGATGGTTCGCATACTAGACCAGCTGGCAGGCTAGCTGGAGCATTTAGGAACATTGGGCAAAGTAAAATTGCAGATAACATAATAAGTACTATGCGATCTTTAGATCATGATGTGCGTGAAACGGATCCTTTTGAAGAACAAATATCAACAGAATACATAAAACAAATAACATCACCTTATGTTAATCGAATCCATTTAATGTGGGCTGAATATAGAAAAATTGTCATAAAACACTTTCCAAAAGGTCCAGCTAAAAAAATTAATTCAAAAGATTATTTAAAGTCTGTGGACCAAATATACACAACTGATGCTTATCACTCTCTTTCTATCGAAAGATATAAAGTGTCGGCTGAGTTAATTGAGTTAGTAAGTACTGGTAATTGGGATTTAGAAGATAACGAAAGCCATAAAGAACTCAAAAATGCTATGGCAGCTCGAGGATATTATGGGACCACCCAAGTAGTTAAACAATCGATTCAAAAAATAATTGATGGGACCAACGCAGGATTAGTAATAGACCAGGACCATTCAATTTGGTACCGTGAACTATTTGCACCAAGTGTAACCGCAGGAATTTGTAAACCTTCAGATTTAGCTGGTTATAGAAATAGACCGGTCTTTATATCTAATTCAAGACATGTGCCAATGAGTTCCGAAGCGGTAAGAGATGTAACCCCAGCTTTTTTCGAATTATTAACAAACGAAAAACATGCTGGAGTTAGAGTTGTTTTAGGACACTTTTTCTTTGTTTATATACATCCATACATAGATGGCAATGGGAGAATGGCTAGGTTTCTTATGAATACCATGTTAGCTTCTGGTAATTATCCTTGGACGGTAATTCCAGTTGAAAGAAGAGATGAGTATATGAAAGCTCTTGAGGAAGCGAGCGTAAACAATAATATAGAACCTTTTACCCTTTTCATCTCAGAGTTAGTTAAATTAAGTTTAAAAGGTACACCAGCAGCTAAAACAATTGAAAAATAAAAACAACACACAA
>JAGGWH010000052.1 GCA_021157585.1 Bacteroidales bacterium
CCCAATTGCTAACACGAACTCAAATAGAAACTTTTACTAAAGATTGGAATAACAGCAAAACCCGCGGTTATTCAAACGAACCTTTCGATTCTGCATTTTACAGGTTTCCAGCATATCAGTACAAATTGACGGTATATTTAGGTGGAGCGGAGAGACCTTTTTATGGATATAACTATTTAATCCTTGACAGTTCTGAATGGGAATTTGAAATGAGTGAGATGGGAGACTATGACTATTTTCATGAATATTGGAAAAAATAACTACAGCCAACACGCAATAAAAAACATAGGGCGGATAGTGCTAAATTTGAATGACATAACATTAAAAAAGCAGCTTGGTAACTTGAAAGGTAGATGCTTCGAAATACCCTACGTTTCTTATTGCCATCCGTTACCCAACATAAAAAAAATTGCTTAAATAAATAGAGTAATCACAATTTAAAGGAGAAATAAAATGAAAAAATATGATGTAATAATCATTGGAGCAGGTCCTGCCGGTATCGTAACAGGAATAATTGCAAAAAAACAGTTTCCCGACAAATCAATATTAATGATTCAGGAAAATGAAAAAGGTTTGGTTCCGTGTGGCATTCCTTATGTTTTTCACGACCTGGATTCAGTAAGCCAAAATGCCATGGGTCCCAAAGGATTTATTGACTTGGGCGGTGAAGTTATGACGGACCTTGTGATTGATGTTGATGTTAAACAGAAAAAACTTGGAACACAGTCGGGCGATACGGTTATGTTCGATAAACTTGTATTTGCAACAGGTTCTAAGGATGTAATTGCTGATTTTATTCCGGGCTTTGATTTAAAAAATGTGTTTTATATCAAAAAGGATTTTGAATATATTGAGAATTTAATTAACACGCTTAAAGACAAAAAAAACATTGTTGTTGTCGGTGGTGGTTTTATAGGTGCAGAAGTTGCGGAGCAATTAGCAAAAAATACAGATAAAAAAGTCAGTTTAATTGAAATTGAAAAATTTTGTTTCTCAAAAGCTCTTTCGTATGATTTAAGTATAATAGCAACAGAACAACTCAAAAAAGCAAACGTGAATGTTTATACTTCCACTTTGGTTGAAAAAGTTATTGGGAAAGATGGCTGTGTTACGGCTGTTCAATTAAATAATAACAAGGAAATTAAAACAGATGTTGTAATCTTTTCTGTGGGCTATAAACCCAATACCGAACTTGCTAAAAATGCGGGATTGCAGTTAAACAAAATGGGCGCTATACATGTTGATAACTATGGGCGTTCAGTAGAAAAAGATATTTACGCTGTAGGAGATTGCTCACAAACAATAGGCTTTTTAACCGGAAGGAGTGATAATATTATGTTAGCTTCTACTGCTACTGCCGAAGCACGAGTATTAGGTTATAATCTTTACGGCGTAACAATAAAAAACAGTTTTATGGGCACTATAGGTATCTTTTCTACTGAAATAAACGGATTGTCAATGGCTTCGGTAGGTTTAAATGAAAAAAGTGCGATAACGTCCAATATCCAATTTATTACTGCTCAATTTAGCGCTCCTGATCGGCATCCCGGAGCAATAAAAGATTCATCATTATTAACGGCAAAATTATATGTTAGCCCTTCAGACGGTTCTATTTTAGGTGCGGAAATTTGGGGCGGAAAATCTTCGGGTGAAATAATAAATACTCTTGGGCTTGCTATCCAAAATGAACTCACGGTATACGAACTTATTTCACTTCAAATCGGAACGCATCCTTTGCTGACATCTGCTCCGACTATGCCGGTATTTATTAAAGCCGCAGAAATTGCCATTTCTAAAATTCAATCGTTGAATAAATAGTTGTTGCTTTAAAATTATGATAAAAAATAAAAGACCTGATTGTAATAAACCAAAGTTGACTAAGCCTGTTTATGCCATAACTTTATAATATACCGGTAGTTACGTTGGGTAACACGCAATATAGCAAAAAGCGGTGAAGTGCTTAATTGAGGTGGTTTTAAACCGTTCCAACTTCATCTCGGCTTGATAGGGAATCACTCGTAACCCGCTTTATGCCATATTGCCATCATTTGCAATCATAAAAAGGAAAGGTCTGAAATTAAATTATTATAGTACGGAAAACAGTGTTTTTACTATATTGTTATGTGCAAAAAAAAAATAATGATGCATAAATCAAGCAGATGAAAGATTTAATACTAACTTTGCATTTTATTTAAATTAAAAACAATAATTATGAGTAACGGAACAGTAAAATTTTTTAACAGATCTAAAGGGTTTGGATTCATCACACCTGATGATGGCGGTAAAGATGTATTTGTACATCAAAACGGATTAATTGATGAGATAAATGAAGGAGACAAAGTAAGCTATGATGTAGAAGAAAGTCCAAAAGGATTGAACGCAATAAATGTCAAAGCAGAATAATATAATATTACTTTTTGACCTTTTTGTATCGTATAAAGCCTATCAGATTTGACAGGCTTTTTTTTTAATTGATAATTCTTAAGTAAGCGGCTATTCTTTAGTGTTTCTTATTTGCTGACAGCTCAAGCATATAAGAAATGCTGTGCTTTTTTAAAACGCTGTATAGTCAATCGTAAGCAATTAAAACACAGTATTGAAACTTAAATTATGAATACGAATATAAACATAGCCGTACTTATTGACGGTGATAATATTCCGTCTGCCTATGTAAAAGAAATGACGGAAGAAATTGCAAAGTACGGAAATCCGACCATTAAGAGAATTTACGGCGATTGGACGAAACCTAATCTGACAAAATGGAAAAACCTATTGTTGGAAAATGCAATTACGCCTATCCAACAATACGGCTATACGACCGGCAAAAATGCGACCGACTCTGCAATGATCATAGATGCAATGGACATCCTTTACAGCGGCAAAGTCAACGGGTTCTGCTTAGTTTCAAGCGACAGCGATTTTACGCGATTAGCGACACGATTAAGAGAAGCCGGAATGAAAGTAATCGGAATCGGAGAAAAGAAAACCCCAAATCCGTTTATTGTTGCTTGTGATAAATTCATTTATATAGAAATTCTGAAAAATCAAGCCGAAAAGAAAAATGATGATACCCAAGAATTGGCTAAAACCAATGTAGATAAAATATCTCAAAAGGAAATTAATTTAATTAAAACAACAATATCGGATCTTTCTGACGAAGATGGTTGGGCTTTCCTCG
>JAGGWH010000053.1 GCA_021157585.1 Bacteroidales bacterium
CAATTAAACCTTCGAAGTGAGGAGCATATTTCTGATATTTATTTTGCAAGAAAAAAGGGATTTCAAGGCCTTTTACTACCATAATAAATACATCTAATAAAACGTCCATATTATCGCTTAATGCAAACTCTCCAGATTTAATTCCTTGTGTGATAATTTTTTTGATATTCTCTTTTTCCCATTCATCTAATTCATTTCTTAAATCATCGATAAAGTCGAAATGTTCAAAAAAGTCGGCTTTTATTGTTTCGTGATAGTTGGCGGCTCTGTTTAAGATCTCCATTCTTTTTATAAGATACGCTTTTATTTTTCCAGTGGCGCTTAGGTTCTTGTCCTTTACAATAATAGATAATTGAATTTTTAAGTTCACTATTTCATTTGAAACAACCTCTTTAAATAATTCCTCTTTTCCAGCAAAATGATAATAAAGCGATCCCTTGGCTTTACGCGCTATTTTGGCAATCTCATCCATAGATGTTTTATGGAATCCAAATTGACTAAACAATTTATTAGCTACACTTAAAATTTTATTTCTTGTATCATCTATAGCCATAATCTCTATCTTAATCAAACTGACTAAATCTGTTTTGAAGTGCAAATATAGAATTATTTTTTAATGAGGCTTGGAGAATTAGTTTTTTTTAACATTTAGTTTTGAGCATCTTAATTATTCGCAATATCTTCAGGAATATATTTTCGTAAAATAGATTCTATCATAAATTGATAAGATTGTCCGATAGCACTATAGCCTTTAATACTGCTTGCCAACTTTGACAAACTGGGTTCTGTGTCTGTATAGAAATAATTTACTCTTTCGTTACGAAATCTTTGCATTCCTCTTTTAGAGTTGAGAAATAATATATAATCTGTTACAGATTCTTGTACGTTATTATATGATTTTACTTCAAATCCGCCTTCTTCATCGGCATTTGCTTTAATACCACAGCCTGCTTTATAACAGTGAATACCAAAATACGCATTTCCCTCTTTGCAAAAACGTGATTTTCCCCAACCTGATTCAATAGCTGCTTGTGCCAAAGCAAATCGAATAGGGATTATATCTACCCTGCTAAGCAATTCATTCAGGTATATAATAATGCTTTCATTATTTTCTTCAAAAAGTGTTTCGTTAACTTTTCCAATATATTTTTTTTCAAGCGTTTTAAGCCATCGTTGCTCGGGTAGTTTTATTTTTTTTTCTTTTTCAACCATAGATTTAATTAATAGTAAACGCTTTCTCTCAAGTAAAACTTCTTGGTTAGAGTGTTGAATAAGAGGAATTAGTTTTAAGATAAAATCTTTATGAGTATCAGGTATAGAAGTCTTTCCTAAAAAAAGATTTTCATTATAATTGCCTGTATGCTCTTCTTTATTAGGGTTATATGATTTTTTTGGAAAAATAAAAAATATAAAAGTAAGTAAGCAGAGTAGGAGCGAAGGCTTGGTTATTATTTTGAGCATAAGAGATTAGATCAGTGGCTAAAAAATACGAATAATAAGCTTTTTTCTATTTGGTAAAATTAACAATTCTCGTTTAATAAGTTTTGTTTTTTTTTAATGGGACTTACATATTCAATTCTAAATTTGTAATCGATGCAAGACACAGCAATGAATCTAACAAATACTAATACGACTGAACTTAAGGCTCTAGTTCAGTTGTTAGACGACCCCGATATTACTGTTTTCAGTCAGATTGAAGAGCGAATATTGAATTTTGGTAATGATGCTATTGCTGTACTTGAAGACAATACTAGCTATAAGTCGGATAAAGAAATCAGTAATCGTATTGACAGAATAATAAAGAAGATACAGTTTAACTCTATTTATACTGAACTTGTTGATTGGAAGCATAATGATCAGGCTAATTTATTTGAAGCCGTTTTAAGCATTTCGGCTATGCAATATCCTAAAATGGATGTGTTGGTTCTAAGGAAAATGATGGACAGAATTACACGGGATGTTTGGTTGGAAATGAACGAAGAACTTACTCCTCTCGAAAAAGTGCAAATATTTAACCATATTTTCTTTGGTACTTATAAATTTTATGGAAATAAAGGTAACCTAAGTTCTCCTCAAAATTCTCTGATAAAAGATGTTTTGGAAAGTAAGAAGGGAAATTCTGTTAGCATTAGCATATTGTATCTCGAAATTGCACGCCGCTTGAATATGCCGATATATGGTGTCGATTTACCGCAAAATTTTGTCCTGGCTTATGTGAACGACGAAAGTGTACTCTCTGCAAATCATAGGGTATTATTTTATATCAATCCATTTAATGAAGGAATTATTTTTACTAAAAAAGATATCGATGCTTTTTTAAAGCAAATCAGCGAAAAGCCTCGTAAAGAATATTATCAGGTGTGCGATAATGTTAGTGTGGTTAAACGCTTGCTAACAGAACTTGTTGAGAGCTTTTCTGCTGTCGGAGAGGAAGAAACCGCCGAAACTTATAAACGACTTTCTAAGGCTATTGATTAATAAAGTATTTTTAATCTTAAGATGAATTTTATGCAAAGAGCAGCTCTTGTTGTATTGTTCTTGATTTCGCTTACCTTATCAGCTCAGGAAAATAATACGAAAAGTAAGTTTGGATTGGAATCTAAATTTAATTTTGGTGAGTTTATTTTCTTTAATCAAATGGATGGGTCTGCCGGTATTAACAGCGATTGCGCATCTTCTTTTGGAATAAGCTATAGTTATAATTTTAAGAATAATTTTTGGTTTGAAACAGGATTGCTTTATCAAAAAGTTGAAAGTGAAATTACACCGGCACCAACAGCATTGCCTGTTCAGTCATATAGTGCCGAAATTTGGTGGATGGAAATTCCAATGTATTTTCGTATGGATTTGAAACCTTGGTTCTTTTTTAAAGGGGGTACCATATTAGCTTTACAAAGCGAGGAATCGCTCTCTACATCTTTAAATAATCAAGGAGGATGGGGTGTTTTTATGGGTATGGGTTTTAATATTCCAATGTATAAAGCAATACGTTTGGAATTAGAGTCGGGAATTAAGGTTTTGTCAGTTTTGTCGTTTAAATCAATTAGTAATAATAGGCATTATGTAGCTCCAACGCTTGGAGTTAGGATTACCTACAGAAAATAGATTATTCCTCTACGTTATACTGGGTAATTAGTAAACGACTGTTTAATTCAAAAGCGAGCAAATTTCCAAAGCCTGCTTTTTTTGTCATATACACGCCATTATCCAAATCAATAAAATCTTGTTTTTCTGTATTAATACAATGATGGATATATTCCAAATCTACCGGTGTATGTCCGTGAATAAGCTGGCGATAAGCAATTTTTGATGGAATAACCTTAAATTCTTTAGCCCATAACATAGTTTGTTTATCGCTAAAAACATCTTCTTTTCTAAAGTTTAAACCGGCATGAACAATAACATAATCTTTAAATTCGAGGTAATACTCCAATTTTTTCATCCAATCGATATATTTTTGTGGAATATTTTCCATGCGCTTGGTTCCGAAACTTTTAAGAGTGTCTTTGCCGCCGAATTCCATCCATTCTTTTTTTATTTTATTTGGTTTGAAAGCGGCAAAAAATCCTTTTTTGTTTTGAGCAAGATGAAGGCTTTTCAGGAGAAATTCTTCGTGATTCCCTATTAAAGCAGTTATTCTATAACCTTTATCCTGTAACTCCATAATAATATCAATAACACCTTTGGAATTGGGGCCGCGATCGATATAATCACCTAAAAAAATTAAATGATCTGTTTTGTTTGGACGTATCTGGTCAAGCAAAGCTTGAAGTGTTTGCGAATAACCGTGAATATCGGGAATAACCCAGCGTTTTTGTGTCATTTTAAGCAGTGTATAGAAAAAGCTAAATTAGTAAATTTTCTGGTTTCGATTTTGCTAATTTATATTTTTGCTAGGTTTAAGCGCTCAATAATTTCTTAGTTTTGCGATGATGTTTTATTTTATACGGAATCCTTTTATTTTACGACAGTGGTATAAAAAGTCTTTGCTTTGGAAGATTCCCAATGTAAAAAATGAAATTTTTCTAACTTTCGACGATGGACCCACTCCTGAAGTAACTCCACGTATCTTAGAAATTCTAAAACAACATCAAATAAAAGCTACTTTTTTCTGTGTAGGCGAAAATGTACAGTCTTATCCTGAGTTATTTGAGCAGATTCTTTCTGAGGGGCATAATGTCGGAAACCATTCGTTTAATCATTTAAACGCTTGGGAAACAGATGGAAATACTTATATTGAAAATGTAGATAAAGCGGCTAAATTGATACCATCAAAGTTATTTCGTCCTCCTTACGGTAAAATAACGCCAAAACTTATTAAGCATTTAAAAAAATCTTATAAAATAGTTATGTGGACGGTTTTGAGTGGCGATTTTGATGCTGATGTAAATGTTGAGCAATGTTTTAATAATACCTGTGAAAAAACAGAACCTGGAGATATTATTGTTTTTCACGATAATGTAAAAGCAAAAAATAACGTTCTTAGTGCTTTACCCAAAACATTAGCGTATTTTAATAAATTAGGGATAAAAGTTAGTGCCTTACCCGATAAATAAGTAGATTTATAAAAAAACTAAATACCTTTGTCATAACTAAAAAGAAGTCTATGCAAGCTAAGCAAATCTTTAATTTAACAGTTTCCGTTTTTGTTTCATTTTTGATAGTGGTTTCTTGTGCTAATCCTGTTGCCCCAACGGGTGGACCTAAAGATGAAACTCCGCCGGAATTTTTAGGTAGTGATCCCGTAAATAGATCCCGTAATTTTAATACAGACAGAATAGATTTAGCTTTTGATGAATTTGTTGTTTTAGAGGATTTGAATCAACAACTGTTGATTTCACCTCCGATGAAAGAGAAGTTAGACGTTAAAACTAAAGGAAAAGGAGTGAGAATAGATTTTGATAAAGAAGAGTCGCTTGCTGAAAATACAACTTATACCATTTATTTTGGTGATGCTATTGTAGATTTACATGAAAAAAATCCATTATCAAACTTCCAATATGTTTTTTCTACCGGAGCCGATATTGATAGTTTAAGTATTAGAGGTAAAGTATTAAGTGCAGAGTATTTATTGCCTGCAACAGATGTGTTTGTGTGTTTATATTTGGATAATAATGATACTATAGTTTTTGATAGTATGCCACAAAAAGTTCGTCCTTATTATGTAGCAAAAACCAATGAAGAGGGGACTTTTGAAATTAATAATATTAAAAATGATCACTATCTGATATTTGCAGTAAAAGATGCTAATGCAAACTATTTTAACGATATGCCAAATGAGGCTATTGCATTTGCTCTGGATTTGATAAAACCTGAAGAAGTGTTTGATTATATTCCGGATACTATTCCTGTTGATACTTCCAACGTAAAATTGATGGATAGTCTTTGGGCAAATTATGCCATTCAGATTACAAAAGAAACACATACATTATTGCTTTACGAACCTCAGGATTCTGTGCAAAAAATAATAGCAGATGAGTTTTTAGATAATAAGCGAATGCATTTTGAGTTTAAATATCCACTCAAGGAAGATGTTGCTTTTGAAATTTTAAATCAGGATACCGATAAAGAAGTTTTTTTAGCAGAGTATTCTGCTAATAGAGACAGTTTAGATTTATGGTTTTTAAAACCTTTTTCCGACACATTACGTTTTAGTATGGTGGCTGATACACTTAAAGTCGATACTTTGGAAATAGTGTTTAACGATGGTAATGAAAAAGAAATACCTAAAACAAGAAGAGGGAGAAAAGAAGACAAAAGCCAAAAATTAAAAGTAGAAACCATTGGTTATACAAGCAATTTTAAAAAAGATTTCCCGTTTTTTGCTAAAGGAAAAATAATTTTTGAATCTCCTATTAAACTAGCAAATTTTGAAAATTGCACTTTATTGGAAGACTCTATTCCTGTTCCTTTTGAAATATATTTTACAGATAAAGTAAAGCGTAAACTTGTGATTGATTATTCTTGGAAAGAAGGAGCTGATTATCGATTTGAAATTCCTGATCAAGCGTTAACAGACATTTATGGACTTAAAAATGATAGTATAGTAGAAAACTTTAATACTACTGAAGAAAGTCAATATGCAGAGCTAATACTACATATCATTTTGCCCGAAGAGTCAAGCTCATCTTGGATCGTTCAGCTTTTTAAAGGGGAAGAAGATAAAGAACAGATTGTAGATTTCTCTTCTATAAAAAAGAGCGGCGATTTAACTTTCTCTAAATTATCTGCCAATAAATACAGAGTTAAGGTTCTTGAAGATTGTGATAATAATGGTAGGTGGACTAGCGGAGATTATACAAAAAAACAACTCCCGGAAAAAGTTTTTTATTTCCCAACACCTATTGAGTTAAAAGCAGGATGGAAGGTTGAAGAAACTTGGACTGTTGACGATGCTTTTCAGGTAAATCCAAGTGTTAAAATTAAAAAGAAATAATAGGAATTTTTATCATAAAAAAAGAGGGCTTTGTTAAAAGCCCTCTCCATCCTTGTTATCCTTCAACGATTAATCTTCATTACAACGATTAATACATTGAATAATTTCTGTTAGAGTAGTGCTTTTTAAAGAGTAAAAAATCTTTTTTCCCTCACGTTTAGAGATAAGCACTTTGTTGTTTTTTAATATGTTTAAATGGTGAGAAGCAGCAGCTTGCTCTATATTTAACGCATGATATATTTCTGTTACACTCATACGCTTATTTTGATCTAACATATCAATAATTGCTATACGCATAGGGTGAGCGATGGCTCTCAATTTGCCGGCAGCAAATTCGAGCTTTTCAATGTCAAGCGATAAATTTCCCATAATATTTTTATTTTAATAATGTAAGACAAAATTAAATATTTAATTATGTAAAAGAAATAAATATATAAATTATTTCTAATTTAGAATAGTTCTAAGTTGCTAATTGAATAATTCGGTGAATGAAAACTTATTTCCATCGAACAAGCCTTTGTCACTTAATTTAATTTCTGGAATAACAAGTAAAGCCATAAACGAAAGTGTCATAAAAGGCGCCCCTAAATTTCCTCCTAATCCTTTTGCTTTTTTGTCTATATCTGCATATTGTCTTGCTATTTTAAAGCCATCGGCATTCGACATTATTCCTGCAACGGGTAAGGAGAGTATCATTTGTTCTTTATCTTTCACCCAAGAAACGCCACCTGTTTCTCTGATAATTAGGTTAATAGCAGCAAGTAATTCTTGGTCGCTTGTTCCAACGGCAATAATATTGTGGCTGTCGTGAGCCACGCTGGACGCAATAGCTCCTTCTTTGAATCCAAATCCTCGAATAAAACCAATAGCGGGTTTTGAAGGCTCATAGCGATTTAAAACAACAATTTTTAATACGTCATTTTCAATATTGCTTATAACATTATTTTTATCTATCAAAGCTTTATCGTGTACTAAATGTGTAATTAATTGTCCGTCTACAGCTTCAATAACTTTTAGTTTTCCTGTTTGTGGTTTTACTTGTAAATCGGAAAGTGCTAAGGGTTTTGCTACAAAAAGATTTGGAGTAGACTCTTTTATAGATTCAATTAATGTTTTACCATTTTCGGCAATTAATTGTCCGCGTACATAGGTTTTTAAGACATTGAAATTTTCAGGATTGTCAATCACAATAAGGTCTGCATCATCGCCGATTTGTAACATTCCCACATCAAGTTTATAATGTTTTATTGGGTTTAGTGTGCAGCTTTTTAATATGCTTATTAAATCATAGCCTTTGGTTAGTGATCTTTTTATCAGTTGATTAATATGCCCTTTTTCCAGATCGTTAGGATGTTTATCGTCTGAACAAAGCATTATTTTATCGCTATATTCGCCCATTAGCTCAATCAGCGATTCAAAATTTCTGGCAGCACTTCCTTCCCTAATCTGAACAAACATACCGCTTTTCATTTTATCTAATGCTTCTTCTGTTGTAAAGCATTCATGATCGGTTGAAATGCCGGCTTGTGCATATTTTTCAGCATCATTTCCTTTTAATCCCGGAGCATGACCGTCAACAGGTTTGTTGTATTTTTTTGCGCTTGAAAGTTTAGCGAAAACTTCTTTATCGTCATTTAAAACCCCGGGGAAATTCATCATTTCTGCCAAATATTTTACCTCATCCATTTGTAAAAGTTCATCTACTTCCTCAGGTCCAAGAGATGCTCCTGAGCTTTCAAAAGGGGTGGCAGGAACGCAGGAAGGAGCTCCAAAGTAAAACTTAAATGGAACTTTGTTTCCGTTTTCAATCATAAATTTCACTCCCTCTATTCCTAAAACATTAGCAATTTCGTGAGGATCGGAAACGGTAGCAACAGTACCATGGATAGATGCTAAGCGTGCAAATTCCGAAGGAATAAGCATAGAACTTTCAACATGGATATGAGAATCTATAAGTCCGGGTAAAATATATTGACTTTCAGTAATTTCGGGATTGGGAATTATGGTCTTTATTTTGGCTCCTTCTATATGGAGTTCACCTTTAAATATTTTTCCCGCGATTATATCGACAATATGACCTTTTAATATGTTCATGATAGCGTAATTTTAATTGGCAATTTACGCTTTTTTAAGAAAATGAGTGTCTATTTAGGTGCTTTTTTAAGGAGGTAGAGTGCGATGATAATATAAATCAGATTTGGAATCCAAGCAGCAACTAATGGGCTAAGATTGCCGGAAATAGCAAATACCGTTGTGAATTGCATAAACAAAATATAGATAAAAGTAAGTGCAATACCAAGTCCTAAGTGCATACCTATACCTCCACGTACTTTTCTGCTTGATAAGCTAACGCCTATTATTGTTAGTATAATAGTGGCAAAAGGAAATGCTATGCGTTTATGCATTTCGATTTCGTAGGTCATTACATTAGGAGATCCTTTTAGTTTTTGTTTAGCAATAAAATTACGAATCTGAAAGAAATCCATTTCTTCATAATCCTCTTTAATTACAATAAGGTCTTTTGGATTTAGTGCTAATGTTGTATCTTTTGTCTCGCCTATAATTAACTTTTCGTTAAGACCATCAATATAACGTTCGTAATAATTGATAAGCGTCCACTTATTGCTTATTGTATCGAAAACGGCTTTATCTGTATTCAATTTATAAATCAATTGTCCGAGGCTATCAACTTTTTCCAGAGAAAATTTTCGTGCAGTTCCTGTTTTCACCTTAAATCGTTCTACATATACGAAAGTACCTTTACTTATCTGAAAATGAATGTTTTCTCCCATATCTTTTTGGAGATTACTAAGGTATTTTTGTTTAAAAACACGCATCTCAATATTTGTATGAGGAATAACAAAGTTTGCTAAAGAAAACGAAAGAACACCTAATATTCCGGCCGAAATAATATAAGGGCGAAGCAGTCGTTTAAAACTAATACCAGAACTCAGCATTGCAATTATTTCTGTATTTGCAGCTAGTTTAGAAGTAAAGAAGATAACAGTTATAAAAACAAATAGATAGCTAAAAAGATTTACAAAATAGGGTAGGAAATTGATATAATAAGAAAAAATAATCTCGTTTAACGGAGCTTCTTTTTCAATAAAATCTTCAATTTTTTCCGATACATCAAAAATGATTATTATTATTGTTAATAAGGCAATAGAATAAAAAAAAG
>JAGGWH010000054.1 GCA_021157585.1 Bacteroidales bacterium
ATCAGGAATCATTAAACTATCATCCCAGCAAGTGTGTATTTTTATACCTCCTTTAGCTGTCCGAAACTTTGCCCAAGAAAAGGTGGACAAACACAAGCTAATAGTACTACTATCTATGAGTTTTATTCTTTGGTTTTTTACTTCCTCTATAATGTGGCTTTGATGTTGTTTGCTTAACACTGTTTGATAATGTTTGAGTAAACGGTAATAAAGAGTTTCAAACACCTGCCAGTCACGATTTTTATTACCATCGCTCATGGTTGATCGAGCAGGACTCTGTGCCAATCCTAAGTCAGAAATATAGATTTCACTTACTCCTATTCCTGTAGATATATCGCTTAATGTCAAACACTTATTCAGCTGTCCGAAAGTTAGTGCAACAAATTGATCGTATGTCTTATATTTACTGCATCCTTTGTCACTATTGAACTGTTTGGTTATAGAAGTCAGCATCCATCGTGGTACCAAATCAATTATTTGCCGTGCAAGTGGTTTATTGTTATTTTTGTTGCGCCTGTAGAGTCCCATATTTCTAATGTTTTGTCGAAAAAACAAAAATATAGGATTCTCAGGTTCTTTTAAAATCTAAAGTTTCGGATAGTTGTGAACGTTTGTGTAAAAACAATTACATATATACTCCCAATTTGGCATATATTGCGTAAATTTACATATTTATTATAACTCAAATTTAGGGGGTTTTGCGTTAATGCTTATCCTCAAAGTTACACTAATATTTTAAATCCTCCAGAAAATGAGCTGATTATTTTTAATGCTCTTCAAAACCAAACACAAAAAAAGAGGGACTAAACACGACTTGGCAACCCGCCTGCGGAACGGGCAGGTGTGTAGGCTTTCGGGTTGGTATTTTATTTCTCTCCTATGAAAATATGATTATTGAATAATGTATGAGGTGCGCTAATCAAGTTAATATCAAATTTCAAAGATGGTTCTACTCTTGAACTGGCATTGTGAATTCTAAATGATATTTGCCATCCTTCATTTAATGATACAATCAAAGTAGTATTTGAGTTGTTTTCATAAACAACTTCGATTAATCGAGTAGGTAATTTGAGTTTTGGGATTTTTGCTTTTGGTCTAATCTTTTCAAACGATTGATTGAGAGTTCCATGTAAATTATAGGCTTGTATTTCAACGGTACTTTTCCCTTTGATAACTTTGTAAAAATCCTGATTCCCAATTAAGTATTCAACAAGTTTTTGAGGAACAGTTTCAGGATTTTCTTTATCCAATCTCAATAATTCAGTACGAAAAGCATTCAATAATGGTACATAAATTTTATTATGCATGTCTGGAATAGCAGTCCATTTTGTGCTTTTGTCTTTAGTTCTTAGGTTAGATAAAAAATCAAATATTGGTTTTATTTCATCAAAATAGTCTGAGGAACAAGGAATTCCAATCCATTTTTGCCCAAAATCAATTTTCTGAGAAAGTCGAGAATGTTTAACAGCACGATGATTATTTTTGGCTGAAATTCCAATTTCCCATTTTTGAAGTAATCGAATAGCTAATACATCTCTTACATCTCCAATTTGTCCTTCACTATCTGATACAATTTCAAGTTGTAAAATATCATCAGTATCATAACTGTGTGACAATCGAGGCTCAATATCAACAAGAAAGTTAATGGCAGCACTTGAAACTAAGGAATATAATCCTTGTTCTTCTTCTAAAAAGCTATCAAAACATAACTTTGCAGTTTTGTAAGGTTCACTTTCAACGATAATTACATTGTTATGAGAGGTGTTTAATCTTTCATAAAATTCCTTTAGTAAGGCATATTCAAATGCTTTTCCTGTTTTTGTTTGTATCGCCATTTCTAATAAATTACCTTTTCATATTCAACCTTCACTTCTTGCTTTTCTTCAGCTTTTATATTTGACAAACTATGTTTTATCTCTTTCGCAATATAATAAGCTAAATTAACAGGGACAGCATTTCCAATCATCTTGTAACCTGCTGAGATATTATCATAATGAAAAATAAAGTCGTCAGGGAAAGTTTGTATTCTTGCACATTCTCTAACACTTAATCTCCTGTATAAATGTTCTTTACCTTTTACAAATTCACGTTTATTTTGCTCAATAAATTTCATTTTGGGAGCTTGTGGATGCAAAGGTGCATGTCTCGCTCCCGCTTGGATTGTAAATGAAACTTCATCCCAAGCCCTAACCCTATTTCTCGACATAAACATACTCGAGAAACCACCTTCCATATATTCGTGATTAGGAACCTTACATTGACCATTATTTGCCCCTTTACCATTTTTGGCGACCATTACATTATCTGTCAAATCACTTATCACATCCTTTAATAGAATCAAGTCTTTAAAACCTTCTGGAAAAGTAAAATCTATTTTTAAATCGCTACGGAAACCAATAAAAAATACCCTTTTCCTATCTTGTGGAACTTTAAAGTTTTTTGCATTTAACATTTTAAAATGTAAGTCATAACCAATTCCTGCGTTCCTAAAATGGGTTTTAATATTATCAAGTGCTTCTCGATGTCTTACCAAAAGCATACCTGATACGTTCTCAGCTAAGAAAAAATAAGGTTGTTTAGCTTCAAGTAACCGAATAAATTCAAAAAACAATTGCCCCCTATTATCTTCGATGCCACGAAGCGAACCAGCTTCGCTCCAACTTTGACAAGGAGGTCCGCCAATTATTCCATCACATTCTGGAACATCTTCATTTGGAATTTGAGTAATACTTCTTCTGTCTAAAAATGTATTTGGATGGTTTTTTTCAAATGTTTTCCAAATGTCCTTATCATATTCATTTGCCCAATTTATCTCGAAGCCAGCCTTGGAAAATCCCAAATCTAAACCACCTGCTCCTGAGA
>JAGGWH010000055.1 GCA_021157585.1 Bacteroidales bacterium
AAAACTAAGGCGATAAGTCCCTTTGGAATAGCGATATCCTTTTTTATCAAAAAGCTTAAAATGATCTTGAAGTCGTTCTTGAAAAGCAGACCAATTTTTAGCATCTTTCTTTCCCCACAACACTTCCGAAAGCGCAAGCATTCGAGGTAAAATCATATATTCCACATAATCTGTAGTTTCCATATATTCTGTCCACACATTTCCTTGAGCGCCTAAAATCAAATCTTTTTGCTCCGTGAACAAATCTTCAGGAACAGGCTCAAAGTCATAGACTTTCTTCAAAGAAGTATATCCACCAATGGCTTTGGGTTCAAAATCCTTATCCGCTTGATAATGATCAAAATAGCAATGAGTTCCCGGAGTCATAACCACATGGTTTCCCTGACGAGCAGCATCAATTCCACCCTCCATTCCTCGCCACGACATTACCGTAGCATTCTTGGCTAAACCACCTTCTAAAATCTCATCCCAGCCTAATAATTTTTTTCCTTTTGAACTCAGGTATTTATCAATTCGTTTGATAAAATAGCTTTGCAATTCGTGTTCATTTTCCAGACCTTCTTTTTGCATTCTGGCTTGGCATTTCGCACACTCCTCCCAACGGTCTTTTGGAGCTTCATCGCCACCAATATGAATATAAGAACCTGGGAATAAATCGATAACCTCATCCAAAACATTTTCAATAAATTCAAAAGTTTTATCATTTCCGGCACAATAAATATCTTTAAAAACACCCCAATTATTGGGTACATCTTGCAGCTCACCAGTGCAAGAGAGTTCAGGATAAGCAGCTAAAGCAGCACGACTATGTCCTGGCATTTCAATTTCAGGAATAATGGTAATATGCAACTTTTTAGCATAAGCCACCACCTCTTTAATTTCTTCTTGGGTATAAAAACCACCATAACGACTGCCATCTTTTTCGGTACGCCAAGCACCAATTTCAGTAAGTTTTGGATATTTTTTAATTTCAATCCTCCAGCCTTGATCCTCCGTTAAATGCCAATGAAAAGTATTGAATTTATAATAAGCCATCAAATCGAGATAATGTTTAACAAACTCCACATCAAAAAAGTGACGAGCTACATCTAAATGCATTCCTCTATAAGAAAATCGTGGTTTGTCCCAAACCTGAATGGCAGGGATTATTAAGCTTCCAGATTTATCGTTTAAACGCTGCAAATCAAATAATTGATAAAGGGTTTGAATACCATAAAAAACACCATCAATATCGTTAGCTGTTATTAAGACTTTATCTCTATCCACCTGCATTCTATAGCCTTCAGCTCCCAAACGCTTTTCCTGACTTATGGTAGACAGCAAGATTACATTTTGCATACTTTTGGTTTCATCTTGACTAACTATTTCTAGTTTTATATCAGCAAGTGACAAAACATATTCCTGCAAAAGTTTGGCACTACTTGCAATATCGTCTCCACTTATTAATATCCGCGTTTCTCCATTTACAACAAAAGTTTGTGAACCTTCTCTGAGGCTATATGGCAAAGGAATAATACTATATTCTGTTTCGGAATTAAATTTATTTCTACAAGATGATGCAACAATTAAGATAATTACGATTAAAAAAAGCAGACTAACTTTTCTCATACTATTGTTTTATTAAACAATCGGAATCTATTAATTTATTCTCACCATTAACTGCTAAAGCATATTGAAATCCGGGTAAAATGGAATAGGCTCCAATATCACCATCTTTGCTTAGTGCAAGGTAGCCCACTTGAAAAAACTTGCTGTCCTGATCATCGCTATAGCGATCCCAAATCCGCTTGATGGCTATTTCACAGGCTTCTTGAGCAGAATGTCCATTTCGCATCAACTCCACAATTAAAAAAGAGCCTACAGTTTTCATCATCAACTCTCCCATTCCCGTTGCTGTTGCTGCACCTACTTCTCCATCAACAAATAAACCAGCACCAATAATTGGACTATCGCCTACTCTACCGGGCAATTTATAAGCCATACCACTAGTAGTACAAGCGCCTGCTAAATGTTTGTTCTTATCTAAAGCCAATAGACCTATTGTATCGTGATTTTCAAAATTCACCTCAGGTTTATACTCTGCTGTTTCAGTCCATTTGCGCCAAAGCTTTTCCATTTCAGGGGTGAGTAATTCGTGGCGATCAAAACCTTGTTTCACGGCAAATTCAAGAGCTCCAGCTCCAGAAAGCATCACATGAGGTGTTTCTTCCATAACTTTTCGAGCTACTGAAATGGGATGAACAATATCTTCCAAATAGCAAACCGCTCCAGCATTTCCCAGATGATCCATTATAGAAGCATCTAATGTTACTTTACCGCTGGCATCAGGATAACCTCCAATTCCTACCGAATGGTTGTTGGCATCAGCCTCTACCACGTGAACACCTTTTTCTACAGCATTCAAAGCGCTTCCATCAGCATCTAAAACTTTTATGGCATCCGCATTGGCTTCAATACCGTGACTCCAAGTGGAAATTACTATTGGAGGAGGATTATTGGTTTTATTCAGCCCTTTTTCATCAGACTGACTTGCAAATAGTTTGGGAGCTGCCAATAATGCTGCTGATCCTAATCCAAGTTTATTTAAAAAATTTCGTCTAGTTGCCATAAATTTTATTTATTCGTTCGATATATTCGTTTTTAGAAAGCGGTTTAGCATAATTGCAAATGGGACAAGCCAAATAATACTTGTCTTTCACAGGAAAAACAGGAAGAAAAAACAATGAGAAATTCGTACGCTCGTGAATCAAATTCCAAAATCGTTGATTATTGCAATTTGGGCAGTTGATATATTCTGTACTCTTTGTTATTTCAGGTTTACTATCCGATAAGCCAAGTATGACAAACATAAAAAATCCTTTTCACAAAGATAGTTGAATCAAAGAAAATAAAAAGGAAGGATATAAAAAAAGCTCATCTACCAGTGGTGGATGAGCTTTTGAAAGTAGTCCGTAGGGGAATCGAACCCCTGTTACCAGGATGAAAACCTGGCGTCCTAACCCCTAGACGAACGGACCAATATTATGTTTTAGAACTTTGCTGTAGTCCGTAGGGGAATCGAACCCCTGTTACCAGGATGAAAACCTGGCGTCCTAACCCCTAGACGAACGGACCAATTTCAATGATTATGTATCAATATTGATAATAACCGTTGTTTTTAGCGGTGCAAAGATATAAAATTTTAGAACTTTGCAAATGAAAATTTACAGAATCGAATATTTTTTTTCGCAATACACGATTAAAATATTAAACAAAATCAAATCCTTATAAAAACCTCCTGATACCATGTGCTTTGTAAGGGAATTAGATATAATATTATTATAATTTTTCAAACAAATAATTCTTGAATCAATTAATTATTATCTTTGCCTGAAATGGTAAAGGTATCATTTTCACGTTACCTTTTAAAAGGGAATCAGGTGAGAATCCTGAACAGTTCCCGCTGCTGTAATGCCCGATCCGTCAGATGACGGATGATGGTTTTAGCACCCAATTACCACTGTCCGTCAGCTGACGGATGGGAAGGACGCTTAAAACCGGGATAAGTCAGAAGACCTGCCATTTGATACAATATTTAATGCTTTCGGTGAAAAGGCAATAAGTAGCTTGATGAAAATCATTTTACCCTTTGTAATCCCGTTTTTTAGCAATAGATGTTGTTGATTATTTATTTTTTTAAATATCAATAATGCTAAAAAGGAAATTGACCGGTTTGTTTATCTGTTTATTCGTGACAGCGGCTATTGCGCAGGATTCGTACGAATCGTACGATACGTCTGTGTTACTGCATGAGATCAGCATTAACTCTTACCGATTTGAACAATTCTCCGAAGGAAGCAAACAGCAAAAAATAGATTCTTCTTCAAAAGCCAATCACGTTGCCAGTACGGTTGCCGAGGCCTTGAATAGCCTCACGACTTTATACCTCAAATCCTATGGCATCAGTGGCAATACCAGCATCAGTTTACGTGGCACTTCATCTGCTCATACAGCAATTTTATGGAATGGTATCAATTTACAGGATCCTCTGAATGGAGGCACTAATCTGGAGCTCATCCCATTGCAAGCCATTGATGAGATTGAAGTACAATACGGAGGATCAGGTGCACTTTATGGAAGCGGAGCCATAGGTGGAGCCATATTAATGCAAAGTAAGGCACAGTTCCAAACGGGATTAAAAACGTCTGTAAATGTTGGTATGGGGAGCTTTGAAAGTTATTTTGGACAAGCATCCATTCAAAAAGGAGGAAAAAAGGCGGCTACTTCTTTGCGCATTTTCTATCGCCAAGCCCAAAATGATTTCCCTTTTGTAAATACACAGCAATTCGGGCATCCCAAAATGACACAAACAAACGCAGCAGTAGAATATTTTGGAATTAGTCAGGACAGCCGGTTTCTACTTGCGGATAATCAACAGATAAACACCCATTTATGGATTCAAAAGTCCACACGCGAACTGCCACCAAATATGACTACGCTTATAAGCAAACAGCTGCAAAGCGATGAGGGCTTACGTTTTTCTTCAGATTACACATTTTCCAAACCTAAATACGATTTAATGACTCGAGTGGGTTTATTAAGTTCCAAACTAATTTATGACGATTCTCTAAGCGATATTTATGCAGAACACCTATCCAAAAGTGCTATTATTGAAACAGAAATTAATTATAAAATCAAGACAAATCATTTATTAAATTTTGGAGTACACGAAAGGATAGACTGGGGAGAATCTGATAATTACGCACAAATAAGGCATAGAAATAATTTAGCATTTTTACTTAGCTACAAAATTTGGAATTTTAATAAAACGCTACATCTCTCGAGCAGCATCCGGCAAGAGCTAATAGATAATAACTGGAGTCAGCCTACTCCTGCTCTCGGCTTTACTTATGAGTTAGGAAAGCACTTTCAATTATCGGGGAAAGTATCGCGCAATTATCGTCAACCCACTTTTAACGACTTATTCTGGCAAGGTGGATTTGCACAAGGCAATCCCGATCTATTACCAGAATCGGCTTGGGCGCAAGATATTGGTGCTTCTTTCCAAAAAACATCTGACAAGATCTATTTCAGTCTTAGTTTATCCGCTTTCAGCAGCTATATAAAAAACCTCATCTTATGGATTCCGACAGAAAGAATTTGGTCTCCAGTCAATCAGAAAGAAGTTTGGTCGAGAGGAATTGAGACAGACATTAAACTCAGTAGAGTTATTCACGAATTAAAAATAAATCTTGAATTTCACTATTCTTTTAATCCATCAACATTGGAGAAAGAAGCAGATAACGAGACTGATGCAATTTTAAAAAAGCAACTTATTTATACGCCAAAACATCAAGCAAAAGCATTATTTATTATTCAACGCAAACTCAGTAATATATCAATTGAACAGCAGTATGTAGGTAAACGCTATACCATTGCTGATAATACCAAATGGTTGGATGCCTACCCTTTAACAAATATTATTTTAAGTAGCTCATTCAAAAAGGATAAGCAAAACTGGGGGCTAAGCTTTCGCTTGAATAATGTATTCAATCAAGAATATCAAAGTATGGAAAACTATGCTTTGCCCGGAAGAAATTATCAAATCAGTATTCACTATAATTTTAATTAAATCACACAAAATGAAACTTAAAAACATTATTTATTTATTTGTATTCTCGCTCTTATTTGTGAGCTGTACTAAAACCGAAGACACTCCCGATTACGGAAAATATGGTGCTGGAGTATTAATTAGCAATGAAGGTACCTTTGGTGCCGGAAACGGATCAATTAGTTATTACAGCCCTGATACCGACTCTGTTACAAATGAAATATTTCAGCTCGAAAACAGCAGAAGTTTAGGTGATGTCGTTCAATCCGTAAATAAAATTGGCGATTATGTTTTTATTCAGGTCAATAATTCTAATAAGATTGAAGTGGTTGATGCCAAGAGTTTTGTAGAAATGGGTGTAATCCAAGAATTAACTCAAGTACGTTATGCTATCGGTAATGAAAATACGGCCTACGCTTCTGCTTGGGGAACCTGGGGTGCCGATGGAAAGGTATATATTATTGATGTAAACACCTTGACAGTTACCGATTCTGTTGCAACAGGATTAGGTCCGGAGGCAATGGTTTTACTTGAGGATAAACTTTTTGTTGCCAATAGCGGTGGTTGGGGTTTTGATAATACTGTAAGTGTTATTGATCCTACAAATAAAACTGTTTTACAGACAATTGAAGTTGGAGCAAATCCAAAATCTATGGTAGTAGATAAAGACGAAAACTTATGGGTATTATGCTCAGGAAGTGCTTTATATGATGCGAACTGGACCCCTATTGGACATAATCCTTCAAAACTAATTCAAATCAATCCTTCTACAAATGCCATTATAAAAGAAGTATCATTATTTGCAGAACAACATCCTAGTAAATTAGCCATAAATCCAAATGGTAATTTACTGTATATAGGAGCAGGATTTGGGTTTAATGGTATTTATACAATAGATATTAATGACGCTACATTTGCCGAGACACAACTAATAAACAAATCATTTTATGGTTTTGATATCAACCCTGAAGATGGTGTTATTTTTGGCTACGAAGCTTTAAACTTTACCGAAAGAGGAAAACTTTACCGTTTTAACGAATCGGGTTCTGAATTAGGAAATTACCTTGTTGGAATTGCACCAAATGGATCATCATTAAAACGAGATAAATAATTCAGATAAAAAAACTTTGTGTCTTCGTGGTAAAAAAAGATCACAGAGGCACTGAGACGCTAAGAAAAACTCAGAATCTTGAAAGATAAAAAAAATAAGCTAAAATACTTTGTGACTTCGTGTCTTAGTGGTAAAAAAAGACCACAGAGGCACTGAGACGCTAAGAAAAACTCAGAATCTTGAAAAATAAAAAAAATTAAGCTAAAATACTTTGTGACTTCGTGTCTTAGTGGTAAAACAAAACCACAGAGGCACTGAGACACTAAGAAAAATTCAATGTTTTGAAAAGCAAGAAAATAATTTAGATTAAAATACTTTGTGACTTCGTGTCTTAGTGGTAAAACAAAACCACAGAGGCACTGAGTCACTAAAAAGAAATAGTTTGAATAATCAAAAAAAAAGTAAAATTGAAAAATAAGTGGTTTCTCTACTTCATTCTCATATTTCTTAGCTCTTGCACCGCTAAACAAGAGAAAGAAAGCAATAAGACAAAAGCTTCAGGTGTTAAATACGCCAAGGGATTTACTTTGGAAAATACCGAGCACTATAAAAAACTCAGTATTCTTAATCCTTGGGATGATTATAAGACTTATGCAACATATTATGTTTTAAAAGATAGTATAAAACCAAAAGTAATTGGTAACGAATTAACTTTCTATTTTAAACAAACACCAAAAACAATTGCTCTACACACCGCAGCCCAAACAGCTTCTTTAAAAGCTCTGAATCTAGATAAATATGTAAAAGGGATTACTGATCCTCGTTTTTTTTATGAAAGTAAATATTCAGAAAAATTAGAACGTAAAGAACTTATTCAAACGAGCAATCAAGTTCAAATAAACAAAGAACGTATTCTTTTACTACAACCCGATATAGTAATTACAAGCGGATGGAACAATATTAATTCAGATTATCAACTACTTATTAAAATGGGTATTCCTCCTCTTTTTATGATTGAGTGGATGGAAACAAAACCTTTAGGTAGAGCGGAGTGGATTAAAGCTATCGCTTTACTTTTTGATAAAGAAAAAGAAGCAGACTCTCTCTTTAAATTGGTTGAAACCAATTACTTGGCAATCAAAAAAGAGCAAAGTAAAAATAAGTCAAAACCCAAAATTTTACATGGCGAAGAGTATAATGGAGTTTGGTATGTAGCAGGCGGACAAAGTTATATTGCACAACTTTATGCCGATGCCGGAGCAGAATACCTTTGGAAGAAAAACGATAAATCAGGAAGTTTAGCTTTAGATGTTGAAATAATATTAGAAAAGGGTATTAATGCAGACTTTTGGTTTACCACTTTCGGACAAAATACGGCGGATATCAATTATATCAATCAAGAAAAATATAGCATTTTGAAATCGGTAAAAGAAAATAATATCTACTCAAATACCAACAGAACAAGAGTTATGGGAGGCAATGACTTCTGGGAAACCGGTAATCTACGACCTGATTTTATTTTAAAAGATATTGTAAATATTCTTTATCAGAAGGAAAACTCAAGCGATAGTCTCATTTTCTACAAAAAACTAAAGCTGAACTAATTATCCAATAATCTTAAACTGGAAAGTTTTTTCCATCTGCTTACGCGAAAGATAAAGAATAGTATAATACGGTATTAATAGCAAAAGCGATAACAATCCCGCAATACCCTCATTATCCAACAGTTGAGTAAAGACAATAAGACCTATTAACAAAACCAAAAACGGGAAAACATAACCAAACATTACCGCCCAAGTCCCCAAGGATTGATCCATCATCACTACAACTTTATCGCCAACATTATAATTATCGTTTAAAGCACGTTTAACATCCACATTCTTCTCTTCTACATCCGAAGCCGAGCAGGCTCCTTTTACCGAACAAGAAGCACAACTTGCTTTAGAAATAATCATTACAGTAATCACATCCTTGGTCATATGACTAATAAGGCCATCGTGTGTAATATTATCTTGAGGTAAATCACTCATTTTAATCCTAATTTTTAAAGCGCAAAAATACACATTTTTAGTTTCCAAGCTCAAAATCAGGGAGTAAAATCAAACTAAATACAAACAGAAAAAATCAATTATAAATTTTACTGTATTGTCTTTGACAAATCGAAAACATTTGTACTTTTGCACGGGGTAAGTCTTGTACGACCAGCTCCCTCAGAACTCCCCCAGGACGGGAACGTAGCAAGGGTATGAGGTTGTAGCGGTGCGATACAAGTAGCTTACCCTTTTTTTGTGCCCAAGAGTTTCTTGTCTGAGACTATATGAACACGCTTTTTGAAAATTTAACAATTCGACTTCAAAGAATATCATAGCTTCCTTATATTTGCTAAAAATTAAGAATATGCTTTTTGAAGCTAAAAATATAGTTAAACGATACGCAGCACATACAGCTCTTGATGGAGTTAGCATTACTGTTCCCGAACAATCGATATTTGGATTACTTGGCCCCAACGGTGCAGGAAAAACCACTCTGATAAGGATTATTAATCAAATAATCGGGCCTGACGAAGGCGAGCTTTATTTTGAAGGAAACAAACTCCACGCTAATGATATTTATCGTATTGGCTATCTACCTGAAGAAAGAGGTTTATACAAAAAGATGAAAGTTGGGGAACAAGCCATTTATTTAGCACAGCTCAAAGGATTAAGCCGCTCGGCTGCTATTCACGAATTAAAAATTTGGTTTGAAAAATTTGAAATAAGCGACTGGTGGAACAAAAAAGTAGAAGAGCTTTCTAAAGGAATGCAGCAAAAAATTCAATTTATTGTTACCATTATTCACAAACCAAAACTTCTTATTTTTGACGAACCTTTTAGCGGTTTCGATCCTATCAATGTACATCTTCTTAAACAAGAGATTTTAAATCTAAAAGAACAAGGAGCAAGCATTATCTTTTCCACTCATAATATGGCTTCGGTCGAAGAAATTTGTGACCATATCTGTTTAATAGATCAATCAAAAACTATTCTTGAAGGAGAAGTAAATAGCATTAAAAATAAATTTAAAGCCAACATTTACGAAGTAGAATGGTTAGGAAATATGGAGCAGATGAAAAATAATCTCCCCTCCTTTTTAAGCATCTTAGATAATAGTAATTCCAATGGCTCAAATAAAACAAAATTTAAAATTGATAAGGGAAACAAACCCAACGATTTGATAAAGTTTTTAATGACCAACTTTGAAGTCTTAGGATTAAAAGAGATTCTTCCGAGTATGGACGAGATTTTTATTCAAAATGTAAATGCTTCCATAAAGTAAAATAAAATGAGCAAAATTAGCCTAATAATACAACGCGAATACCTGACTAGAGTTAAAAAACGCTCTTTTATAGTGCTCACATTCCTCGGTCCGCTTTTAATGGCTTCCATATGGATAATACCAATTTATCTTTCCAATTTATCTAAAGAAACAAAAGTAATCAGTGTATTAGATGAAACCGGGGTTTTCTTTGATAAATTCACCGGTGATGAAAATATGCAATTTATTCAAGCTGTCCCCCAACTAAAAGCAGCCAAAGAAAACCTAAATAAAATGGGCAACTATGCCTTACTATTCATCCCTAAACCCGATTTACATATCCCTAATACAGCAATAATATACAGCGAAAAACAGGCTAGTTTAGATGTGAAAAATTACATCAAGGGAGTAATGAAAAAAGAAATAGAAGCTCAAAAGTTAGCTGCTCGAGGAATAAATCCTGAAACTCTTCTGTCTATAAAAACCAATGTATTTATAAGTTCTATAAAAGTTGATGGAAGCGGAAAAGAAGAAAAAACTTCTACCGAAATAAGTATGGCATTAGGAATGTTCTCAGCTATACTAATATACTTTTTTATCTTTTTATTCGGAGCTCAAGTAATGCGTGGTGTTATAGAAGAAAAAACCAGCCGCATTATTGAAGTAATAATATCCAGCGTAAAACCATTTCAACTAATGATGGGGAAAATACTTGGTATAGCTTTAGTTGGATTTACTCAATTTATGCTATGGGTAATACTCACCTCTACTCTTGTTTTCGGCTTTCAATATGCCTATCAGGATGAGTTAAAAACCTTTCAAAACACTCAACTAATAGAAACAAGTCAAGGGATGTTCCCTGATTCACCGACAGAAACAAAAATAACCGAAACACAAACTTCCAATGAGAATATAGGCTTTCTTATAGATGCCCTTACATCTATTGATTACACCATTATTTTAGGCTCTTTCCTTTTTTATTTTCTGGGAGGATACCTATTATATGCTGCTCTTTTTGCTGCTGTCGGATCTGCTGTCGATAGTGAAGCCGACACTCATCAGTTTATGATGCCCATTACTATTCCACTGATATTAAGTATTGTAATGGCTCAATTAATAATAAATGACCCAAATGGACCAATAGCTTTTTGGATGTCTATGTTTCCACTTACATCACCTATAATTATGATGCTTAGAATTCCTTTCGGGGTTCCTTATTGGGAAATATTTACTTCTGCTACCTTACTAATTATCGGCTTTGTTTTTACCACTTGGATAGCGGCTAAAATATACCGTACCGGCATCTTAATGTACGGTAAAAAGATTGGCTACAAAGAGCTTTGGAAATGGCTATTTTACAAAGCATAATCCAAAATCCGCTTAAAGTCAAACTAAAAATATAAAAAATATTTTTTTTGATTTCTCTGACATTCAGAATTTTATCAATATGTCTCTTTTATAAATTCTATTCATTTTTAAACAAATTATTACTTATCTATACTAACCAAATCTTTTGACAATTTGTTATAATAGATTAAAATTTTATCCTACTTTTGCAAACTGTAAATTTTATAAAAAAACAAATAATAGAAACACATGCAGAACAAGGGTGCTATACGATTTTTTGCCATTGCCTTTGCACTTGTTTGCCTTTTTCAACTTAGCTATACTTACTTTGCTAAAAGTGTTGAAAAAGATGCATACGAATACGCAAACTCAGCTCAAGTTACAGAGCTTTCAAAAGTAATTGCAAAAGGAAATAATCTGAAAGAAGGTTACATTTATGATTCTATTTCAAAACAAAGAGAAAAATTTTATTTAGACTCTATTCAAAACGAAGTAGTTTATAACATAGGAATTAGAAAATATACGTTTAAAGAAGTTAAAGAAAGAGAAATCAATCTTGGCCTTGACCTTAAAGGAGGCATGAACGTTACGCTTGAGATTTCAGTTCCCGATATCATCAAAGCACTTTCCGGTAATAGCAAAAATGCTACTTTTAACAAAGCGGTTCAAATAGCTATAGAAAAACAAAAAAGTACTGATGTTGCTTTTATTGATTTATTCGAAGAATCTATTAACGAAGTTGATCCTAACTTCAGTCTCGCTAGCGTTTTCAGCACAATAGATTTAAAGGATAAAGTAAGTTACAACTCAACAAACGCAGAGATTATTAAAGTTCTGAAAGGCGAAATTGACGGTGCTATCGACCGTACTTTCAACATTTTAAATACTCGTATTAACCGCTTTGGTGTTGCTCAACCTAACATTCAGCAACTAGCGACTAAAGGCCGTATTTTGGTTGAACTTCCGGGGATTAAAGATCCTGAACGTGTTCGTAAACTTCTACAAGGAACTGCTAAATTAGAGTTTTGGGAAACTTTTACTTTCCCTGAAGTAATCAACTATTTCTCTGAAGCTAATACAAAACTCGCTGAGCTTAACAAACTAAAAGAAATTAATACTTCCGAAACAGGAGAAATAAAAGAAACGGAAACTACAACAAAAACTACTGTAGATACTACGGCTTCCAATTTACTTGAACAAGTACAGAAAAACCCTGAAACAGATCAAGCTGCTGCTTATGATAATTACTTAAAAGCAAACCCCCTTTGGGCTGTACTACAACCTTCATTGGTTAAAGATGCTTCCGGACAATCATATCCTGCAAAAACTGCCAGAGTTGGATTTGCGTCCATTAAAGATACTGCTCGCATAAACGCATTATTAAAACAAGTTAAAACTGTTTTTCCAAGTAATTTACGCCTATTTTGGACAATCAACCCAATTGAAAAAGGATCAGACGTTCACGAATTAGTTGCTATCAAAGTAAGCTCACGCGATGGACAACCTGCTTTAGGCGGCGATGTTATTGTTGATGCTTCTCAAGACTATAGCCCAACAGGACAAGTTGAAGTTTCAATGGCAATGAACAGCGAAGGTGCTCAAGCATGGAAAAGATTAACAGGCGACAATGTTGGTCGTCAGATTGCTATTGTTTTAGATGATTATGTTTATTCTTACCCTAATGTTAATAGCGAAATTGCCGGAGGGCGTTCTTCTATTACCGGTGGCGGAATGACAGTTGAAGAAGCTTTAGATATTGCCAATATTCTTAAAGCTGGTAAATTACCTGCCCCTGCACGTATTGTTCAGGAAGAAGTAGTTGGACCAAGTCTTGGAAAAGAAGCTATAAGTGCCGGTTTATGGTCATTTGTTATCGCTTTTTTCTTAGTTCTTGCATATATGTTGCTATACTACAACCGTGCCGGTTGGGTAGCCGATCTTGCTTTATTAACCAATATCTTATTCATTTTTGGTGTTTTAGCATCTTTAGGAGCTGTCCTAACACTTTCAGGAATAGCAGGTATTGTATTAACATTGGGTATGGCTGTTGATGCGAACGTAATTATTTTTGAGCGTATTAAAGAAGAGGTCAGATTAGGAAAAGGTATTCGCTTAGCCATTACCGATGGTTACAAAAATGCTTATTCGGCTATTATTGATGGTAACGTTACTACTTTATTAACAGCTACAGTTCTGTATATATTCGGTAGCGGTCCTATCCAAGGTTTTGCAACAACTCTAATCATTGGTATATTTGCCTCCCTATTCTCTTCTATTTTAATTACACGACTTATCTTCTCCAAATTATTAGATGAAAATAAAGCCGTTAAATTTAGCAATAAGAAAACTGAGAATTTCTTAGCAAATGCTAATTTTGACTTTATTGGTAAACGAAAAATTGCATATGCTATTTCAGCTGTTATCTTCCTTTTGGGAGTTGGGTCTTTAGCAACCAGAGGCTTAAGCTTTGGCGTTGATTTTTCCGGTGGACGTTCTTACATTATTCGTTTCGACGAAAGTGTAAACACTACCGATATTAGAGAAGCATTAACCGGAGCATTTAATTCAGCACCAGAAGTGAAAACTTTCGGACCTGACCGTCAGGTAAAAGTTACCACTAAATTTATGATTGATGATAATAGTGATAATGTAGACGAAATTATTCAGAATAAATTATACAAAGCTTTAAAACCATTTTATAATGAAGAGCTAAGCTATGCACAGTTTTCCGGAGATACGAGTAATACCGAACAATTGCTTGGTATCTTAAGTTTACAAAAAGTTGGACCAACTATTGTCGATGAAATTATCCGAGGTGCTTTCCTCGCCATTATTTTCTCATTGATAATTATCTTAGGATACATTACCGTTAGATTTAAAAAATGGCAATACGGTGTTGGTGGTGTTGTAGCTCTATTCCACGATTCAATTATTACTTTGGGTTTATTCTCCATTCTATATGGCTTTTTACCCTTTAGTATGGAAATTGACCAAGCCTTTATTGCTGCTATCCTTACAATTATCGGATACTCTATAAACGATACAGTAATTATCTTTGACCGTATTCGTGAAAATACGGGTTTACATAAGAAAACAAGCTTAAAAGATAATATGAATAATGCTCTGAATAGCACATTACCTCGAACATTAAATACCTCAGGAACAACTCTTGTTGTGTTATTCACTGTATTTATTTTTGGTGGTGAAATTATCAGAGGCTTTACTTTTGCTTTATTAGTCGGAGTTTTTGTTGGAACGTATTCATCACTGTTTACTGCTAGTCCAATTGCCTACGACTTACTTGGTGGCGGTAAAAAAGATATCGAGCCTCCTGTTAAAATAAAGAAAAAAAAATAGCTTAATCAATAACTATAAATGGAAGTCCCGTCACTAATGTCGGGACTTTTTTTATTTTTGCATAAAACAAAAGAATAATGATGCCTTCTGTACTTCTTTTCTTTAATATTAGCGGTGGTGAAATAGCCATAATTGCACTTCTTATCTTTATTGTTCTTGGACCGGAGAAAATGCCTGATATAGCTAGGAAATTTGGCAAAACAATGCGTTACATTCGCAAAGCAACAGACGATATCAAACGCGAGATTAATATAGATGAGGATATTATGCAAAAGTCATCTCCCCACACAAAAAAAACTACCGCAAGCTCTAATGCTAAAAGTGCATCTCCTGTTAAAGACACGACTTCTGCTCCCAATACCAAAACAACAGACAATAAATAAGAAAATTAATGGTTTAAAAAGAAACATAACGCCATGCTAAATCATCGCTCATTATTTTTAAGCCTAATCTTTCTCCTTACCACTACTTTCCTTATTGCACAAAATAGAAATATTAAAATAGCAGACGAAGCTTTTGCTAATGAACGTTATACCGAAGCCGTTCAAAAATACCTAAAAGGATACAAAAAACTTAAGAAAAACCGACTTGAAAAAGCGCGAGTAAATATGCAAATAGCAAAGTCCTATTTGATGATGAATGATTTACGCCGTGCAAAATCATATTACTCTCGCTTAATCAGATCAAAAGCTCACCATCAAAAACCGGAACTTCAATTAGAATACGCTCGTATTTTATTAGGTCTTGCAAATTATGAAGAAGCAAAGAAACAGTTTGAAGCCTACCTCCTACTTGTCCCCAACGATCCTCGAGCTTTAATTGGGTTGAAATCTATAGATAAGATTAAAGAATGGACAGAAAATCCAATAGACTATACTATTGAAAATATCCGTAAGATAAACACACGTTATAGCGAATTCTCACCGGCATATTTCGACAAAAATTATCAAAGTATAATTTATACCACCACACGCGAAGAAGCTACCGGAAAGGCAAAAGACGGCTGGACAGGCATGGATTTTAGTGATTTATACTCTAGCCGGATTGATAGTAAAGGCGTTTGGACAACACCAGAAACTATTGATGACACCGAAACTATAAATACTTCGGCTAATGAGGGGCAGGCTACTTTAAACGACCGTTTTAATACTATGTATTTCACACGCTGCTTCCAATCAGAGACTACTGCCAGCGGTTGTGCCATAATGAAGGTTAAACGATCGGGGCGACTTTGGGGAGAACCTAAAATGGTTTTCTTAGGTGGTGATAGCACTAACTCCATTGGACACCCAACACTTTCAAACGATGAACGTACCATAATTTTTTCTGCTGATTTCTCTAACGGATTGGGAGGACAAGATTTATATATAGCTCACCGTAAAAAAGATAGCGATAAATTTATGCGTGCCCATAATTTAGGAGGACTAATAAATACCTCGGGAGAAGAGCTATTTCCCTTTCTACGCAACGACACTCTTCTTTATTTTGCATCTAATGGTCATATTGGGATGGGTGGATTAGATATATATAGAGTAACAATTAAAGGTGATACAGCAGCTTCCGAAATTGTAAATATGGGTGTTCCAATAAATACATTTTCCGATGATTTTGGAATAACATTCAATCCAAATGAATTTGAAAGCGGTTTTTTCTCTTCCAGTCGTAAAGGCGGCAGAGGAAAAGAAGATATTTACTCTTTTAGTTTACCTCCGATAGAATATGCAATTAAAGGAACAGTGATAGATGATTATAGTCTTCAACCTATTAAAGACTTGGAAGTTTTACTTAGCGATAATTCAAAAAATACATACAAAAGCAAAACCAATTCTAAAGGTCAATTTAGCTTTCCTTCTTCTATTGTACAAAAAAGAAAAGACTACGAATTAAGCTTTGAAAAAGAAAATTATTTTACACAAAAAATAAATGAATCTACAAAGGGGTTGGAACACAGCAAAACTTTTGAAGAAGTCGTTAAGCTAAAACGTATACCTGAAAGACCCATACTTCTACCCGAAATTCTTTTCGATTTAGCTAAGTGGGATTTAAAACCAATATATGAAGATTCTCTTCGTGGCTTAATAGGTACTTTAGATGCAAATCCCGATATTGTTATCGAACTTGGAGCCCATACCGATGCACAAGGCAATGCCGAGCAAAACGATATTTTAAGTCAGAAGCGTGCAGAATCGGTTGTAGATTACTTAATTGACCGCGGTATTGATCCCGGCCGATTGGTAGCCAAAGGTTATGGCGAACGTTCACCCAGAACACTTGAAAAAACTATCAACAAAAAAGGATTTACATTTGATGAAGGAACGGTGCTAAACGAAGAGTATATAAAACATCTTCAAGATGATAAAAAAGCTGTAGCCAACGAACTCAACCGAAGAATTGAGTTCCGCGTTTTAAGAAGAAATTACGAAACTATCGATTACAGCAAACAAGATACAATCAAAAGTATTGCCTTGGTAGATGCAGGAATGGAAAACGCCATCCAAGTAGATTTAATTGATAATGACCTTTGGGAGATGGCAGCAAAAACTAACGATTTCCCTATTAGGCTTATTTATACGCCCCTCACCAAACTTAATACCTTCAGTGTTGAATTTGCCTTAAAATTATTAGAAGATGGTATTATTTCCAAAGACGATTTTGAAGGTGATGCCGAAAGTCTTATCCAAGTTGGAACCATAGCTCACAAAACACTTATCAATATCCGTGAATTATCTATTGGAAATAAGAAAATCAAAAATGTTCAGGTTTGGGTTTGGCACAATTCGCTCTATCCATTCATTATTAATACCGAAACATTAAACCGTTTTGGAAAACCCGAATTCGATACAAAAACCAATAAAATCCTGATCTTCAAATAAATGAGCGATTCTTTAAAATATAACCAGCGAGGAGTTTCGGCATCAAAAAAAGATGTTCATGAAGCCATTAAAAACATAGATAAAGGATTATTTCCAAAAGCATTCTGCAAAATTATCCCCGATATTTTATCTAATGATAATGATTATTGTACGCTAATGCATGCCGATGGAGCCGGCACAAAATCATCTTTGGCTTATATGTATTGGAAAGAAACGGGTGATTTATCCGTATGGAAAGGAATAGCACAAGATGCTATTGTTATGAATCTCGATGATCTGATTTGTGTTGGAGCTACCGAAAATATTTTACTTTCATCTACCATTGGACGTAATAAAAACAGGATTCCGGGAGAAATAATTAAAGCCATTATTCAAGGAACAGAAGAAATATTAGCACAACTACGCAATCTGGGAATCTCCATTTATTCTACCGGAGGAGAAACTGCCGATGTAGGTGATTTAGTTCAAACCATCATTGTTGATTCTACAGTAACGGCTCGTATGAAGCGTAAGGAAGTGATTGATAATGCCAATATTCAAGCAGGTGATATAATTGTCGGACTCTCGAGTTTTGGTCAAGCTAACTACGAAACAGAATATAATGGCGGTATGGGAAGTAATGGACTCACCTCTGCCCGCCACGATGTTTTTGCACATTATTTAGCAAAAAAATATCCTGAAAGTTATGATGCTCAAGTGCCCGATGATTTAGTGTATTCCGGAAATATGAAACTAACAGATGCTACAGAAATTGAAGGTGTAAATGCCGGAAAACTCGTTCTCTCTCCTACCCGAACTTATGCTCCAATTATAAAATCTATTTTAGATCAATACCGCTCTAAGATTCACGGAATGATACATTGCAGCGGAGGTGCTCAAACAAAAATCTTACACTTTATTGATAATCTGCATATTATTAAAGACAATTTATTCGACGTTCCGCCTTTGTTTAAGCTTATTCAAGAGCAGTCGGGAACCGATTGGAAAGAAATGTACAAAGTCTTTAATATGGGCCATCGGATGGAAATTTATGTACCGGAAAAAATTGCAGAACATTTAATACAAATTTCTCGCTCTTTTAATGTCGACGCACAAATTATTGGTCGTGTAGAAAATTCAACCACCAAAAAGCTCACTATAGAAAGTAGCTTAGGAAAATTTATTTACAACGATGCATAAAAATAAAAACATTTATCAATTAAACCTTAGCGAGAAAAATATCACGCAAAGACGCAGCAGAAACACAAAGAAAATAACAAAACTACAGCAATGCAAAATATTATAGATCGATTCGTTAAATACATCAAAATAGACACACAATCAGATCCCAAAAACCCAGCTTTTCCAAGTACAGAAAAACAATGGGATTTAGCTCATCTTTTAGTTGAAGAATTAAAAGAAATTGGACTCGAAGAGATTAGCTTAGACGACAATTGTTACCTAATGGCAACTCTACCATCAAATGTAAATTATAAAGTACCTACAATTGGATTTATTGCCCATATCGATACCAGTCCCGATTATTCGGGAACCAATGTAAAACCACAATTTCATCCTAATTATAATGGAAAAGATATTGTTTTAAACAAAGAAGAAAACATAATATTATCGCCAAGTTATTTTGAGGACTTATTGCTTTATAAAGGACAAACACTAATTACTACAGATGGCACAACCCTCTTAGGAGCAGATGATAAAGCCGGAATCGCTGAAATTGTTTCAGCAATGGAATATTTAATAAATCATCCTGAAATAAAGCATGGAAAAATTAGAATTGGCTTTACTCCCGATGAAGAAGTGGGTAAAGGAGCACATCTATTTGATGTTGATAAATTTGGAGCCGAATGGGCATACACTATGGATGGCAGTCAGGTTGGAGAATTAGAATACGAAAATTTTAATGCTGCCGGAGCAAAAGTTATTTTTAACGGAACATCTGTTCATCCCGGCTATGCCAAAGGAAAAATGATTAATTCCATACTTCTTGCAAATGAATTTATTTCGTCTTTACCCAAAAATGAAATTCCACAAGAAACAGAAGGTTTTGAAGGTTTCTTCCATCTGCATGATATAAAAGGAGATATTGAAAAAACAGAGCTTCAATATATTATCAGAGATCACGACAAAGAATCGTTTAAAAACAGAAAAATCCTCTTTCAAAAAGCAGTAGATGATCTAAATAAAAAATTAGGTAGTAACATAGTTGAAGTGGAAATAAAGAACCAATATTTCAATATGCGCGAACAGATAGAACCAGTTATGCATATTATTGATATTGCTGAAGAGGCGATGAAACAAGCAGGGATAAAACCAATTATTCACGCAATCAGAGGCGGAACAGATGGCGCTCAATTATCTTATAAAGGATTACCTTGTCCAAATATTTTTGCTGGTGGACACAACTTCCACGGTCGTTATGAGTTTATAGCGACTGAAGCCATGCAAATAGCAACTGATGTAATTGTGAATATTGCTAAAATTACAGCTGAAAAAAGCAAATGATCTTAAATTATTTAACCACAGAGGCACAGAAACACAGAGATTTATATATTACCTAAACCTTATTTTTCTTAGTGCCTTTTGTCTTCGTGGTAAAATATATTTAATGTCAATGTCTATCAAGCTTTAAATCCATTTCCTTTTCCTATTTTTGTGCAAAATCTTTTAGAAATGGAAAATAAAATTAATGTTCAGGTATCTACGGAAATAGGAAAATTAGAAGCCGTTATCCTACATACTCCCGGTAGTGAGGTTGAAAAAATGACACCTCAAAATGCCGAGCGCGCCTTATACTCTGATATTCTGAATCTTAACATAGCATCAAAAGAATATAGTCAGCTACATCAGGTACTCGACAAACTTACCTCTACTTTTCAAGTCAAAGATCTATTATTTGACATTCTGAAAAACGATAAAGTACGTGAAAGTATGATACATCGTATTGTTCGTAACGAACATCTTGAAGCTTACGAACCGTATCTTACTAAAATGGACAACAAAGAGCTTGCACGACAATTAATTGAAGGTGGCGAAATGGTTAAAAACAACCTCACTCGCTTTCTTGATCCCGATCGCTTTAGCTTAAAGCCTCTTCACAATTTCTTCTTTACTCGTGATGCTTCTATGACAGTAAATAATAAAGTTCTTATTGCAAAGATGGCTAGTAAAGTACGCGATCGTGAGTCTTTAATTATGGAAAATATTTTCGACTTTCATCCCCTTTTTAATACAAAAACAGTAAACCCTTTAAGCTTCTCCGGCAGAACAGATAATATTACCATAGAAGGTGGCGATGTCCTTGTTGCGCGAGAAGACATACTTGTTATTGGACTTGGACCTAGAACAACTTCACAAGGAATAGATTTCGTTATTGAATGCCTTAAAAACACTAAAGAACGTCGTCATATTATTGTTCAAGAATTACCACATTCGCCGGAGTCTTTTATTCATTTAGATATGGCATTTACTTTCTTGGACAAAGACAAATGTATGGTTTACGAGCCTGTAATTCTTCAAGCAAACAGATATCAAACTATACATATTACCATTGATGGTGGAAAAGTTGAAAGCATAAAAAATATCGATAATATTTTAGTCGGTCTTAAAACTTTAGGAATGGATTTAGAGCCTATTGTTTGTGGAGGATCAGTAGATGAGTTTTCGATGGAACGTGAACAATGGCATAGTGGCACTAACTTTTTTGCTGTTGCCCCCGGAAAAATTATTGGGTATGGACGCAATGTACATACTATCAATGAATTGAATAAACACGGCTTTGATATTTTAAAAGCTCAAGATGTAATTAATAATAACATAAAACTTAGTGATTACGAGAAATATGTTATCACGATTGAAGGTTCTGAATTAGCTCGTGGTGGCGGTGGAGCACGTTGTATGACTATGCCTATCGCCCGAAAAGCTGTAGACTGGTAAAATGGCTAACAAAGGAAAACTATATCTTATTCCCAACACCTTAGGCTCGGAAGATTTAAATACGATTCTTCCCCAAGGGAATTTTAGTATAATCAAAAGCATAGACACTTTTATTGTTGAAGATTTACGTACAGCTCGCCGATTTTTAAGCAAATCAGGGCATAGTGGAAATATCGATAAGCTTGAATTTTTTGTTCTTAACGAGCATACAAATACCAACGAAATAAGCGATTATCTAAAAGCTATTAAACAAGGAAAGAACATTGGTTTACTTTCCGATGCCGGTGTTCCTTGTGTTGCCGATCCCGGTGCTGACATTGTTTCAATCGCCCAAAATCAAGATATTAAAGTCGTTCCCTTAGTAGGCCCTTCTTCTATTTTAATGGGCTTAATGGCTTCAGGCTTTAATGGACAAAATTTTGCTTTTGTCGGTTATCTGCCTCGAGAACAAGCAGAACGTAACAAACGCATCAAAGCACTTGAAAATAGAGTTTACAAAGAAGATCAAACTCAACTATTTATCGAAACGCCATACAGAAACAATCATATGCTGGAAAGTTT
>JAGGWH010000056.1 GCA_021157585.1 Bacteroidales bacterium
CCTAAATACATAAGCTTTCGTATTTTTATTTCTTCAGCTTTACTGTACTTTTTTCTGGTTATTCCATTTGCCGGTTTTATGTGGGTACAAAAAATACCCGATTTATTAAAAATGGAAATAGGTGTAGATATTTCGCAAGTCGATAGCTTATTAAAAAGTAGAGTGAAGCAGCAAGAGCAAGTTATACAAAAGAGCACTCAAGAATACGATACTCAGGATATTTTAATTACAAATATTTTTGAAAGAGCAACTTCAAAAGAAAAGCCTGATTTAGAAATAAAGAGTACAAGTCATATCGGTAAAAGTTTCGACTACCTTCTAAATGCATTTTTGGTAAGTTTAATAATCTTGGGGCTTTTTAGCGTACCGTTCAAACGCTTTTTCCGCAGGAAAAAAAAGCAAGTCTTTATCACACAAAAACTCGAAAATCATTGTCGTAAATGGCTATTAAAAACGCCTTTAATTCATACTGTTTTATTTGCAATTCCACTTTTAGTCAGCCTTACCTATACCACTTGGGCTCTTTATTCGAATCCATTGAATAATAATGTTAGATTCAATTTATTGCAAGCATATTTTTATGTTAGTTTGCTGTCGTCGTTTCTTACAATACTTTTTGTTTATTATTGGTCTAAGCACAGAGTTCACCTGTTTTATTTAGAAACGCTTTTTAGCGATATAGAATTACGAAAACGGATATTTAAAAAAAATGTTGGGAAAATAAGAGACCGCCTATGGATTTCGAGCGGAATGACTACTCTTCTCCCCCTTAGTATTGTGATTTTTTATATTGGGCTGAGTGTAAGTAGTTTTAAAGACTTGGGCATTACCGATATCACTCCGGAAATTCGCAGTATTCTTTACGGTTCTTATGCCAATCTAACCGAGGAAATTTCTCTTGGAAATATTATTTATATCAACTCCATAAATACCTATATGATGATAGTAGGTATTGGGACAAGTATTTTTGTTTCTCTCGTTTATATTTTTGCTTTTGTAAGATGGACAACCTTAGATATAGTATCTCCGGTTAAAGAATTACTCTATAATATTCATAAAACGGGGGAGGGCGAAGGTGATGCCAATTTTAGTATTGTTCGTACCAACGACGAAATTGGAGAATTAAGTGAGGGCTTTAATATTATGGCTCAGCGCATTAAAGACCATATAGATGATATTAATGCACTTAGCTTTTCCTATTTTAGATTTGTACCTAAGCAATTTTTAGAATTCTTAGGTAAAAAAAAGATTACCGATATTAAATTAGGCGATCAGGTACAGAGGGAGATGACGGTGATGTTTTCCGATATTCGTAAATTTACCGAAATTTCCGAAAACTTTACCCCCAAAGAAAATTTTGATTTTATAAATCACTATTTAGGGTATATGGAACCTGTTATAATGCGTAATAATGGCTTTATCGACAAATATATTGGTGATTCTATCATGGCTCTTTATAGTCTTTCTGTTAACAATGCTATTGATGCAGCCATTGAAATGAGAGCAAAATTAGAAGAGTTTAATGACGACCTTAAGATGAACGGAAAACCGGCAATTGACAGTGGGATAGGCATACATACGGGAGATCTTATGCTAGGTATTGTTGGTGGAAGAAGTAGAATTGAAGGTACTGTTATTTCGGATCACGTCAATCTGGCTTCTCGTCTCGAAGGATTGACTAAAGTTTATGGTGCACCAATAATTATTAGTCACGATAGCTTAATAAAAATTGAAAACCCCAAACAATATAACTTCCGTTTTTTAGATATTGTTAAGGTAAAAGGGAGAAAATCTTCTGTTAATGTTTTTGAAATTTTAGATGGAGAAAAGGCTGATCAGCGAAAGCTGAAGATAGAAACAAAAGACTTGTTTAATAACGCTATTGGGCTCTACCGCAATAAATCATTTGAAAAAGCCGCTACATTATTTGTAAGTTTACAAAAAATAAATCCAAACGATAAAGCAATTGATTTATATTTAGAAAGGTGTCATAAAAATTTAAAATACGGTATTCCTAAAGATTGGGATGGAATAGAGATTCTCCAGTTTAAATAACGACTGAAATCAATACGCTTATCCAATCTATTGTAACAATAATTCAATAGTTCTCCACGTTTATTCATTTTACATTATATTATTCTTAAACAAATGTACATTTGAATACTTAGAAAATTAACGTAAAACAAAAATGATGCTAGTAGATGTTCTAATAATGAGCTATGTACTTTTGATGGCTTTACTTGTCCGGAAATCAGAAAAATTACCCAAATTTAGTTTACAAGTTGTATTAATAGGATTATTTTTAAGTCCTATAGCCGGCTTTATCAGTTATTATTATTTTCAACGACTGTAAGCAAAAGATTATTTTTTACTTTTTTCGGCCATCGTCTGATGAATTTTTGATGCTACTAAATCAATAGCTACAAGGTTTGCTCCTCCTTGGGGAACAATAATATCAGCAAAACGCTTTGTTGGCTCTATAAAAAGTTGATGCATAGGTTTTACCCAAGTACTATAGTGTTCCAAGGTTTTATTGTAAGCCCTACCTCTTTCTTCCATATCACGTCTGATTACTCGCATTAAGCGGTCGTCAGCTTCGGCATCTACAAAAATTTTAATATCCATCTTATCACGTAATTTCTTATTTGTTAAAATCAAAATACCTTCGATAATAACAACTTCGTGAGCTTCAACACTTGAAGTTTCTTTAGCTCTTGAACAAGTTAGATAAGAATAAATTGGCATTTCTATCGACTTATTTTCTTTCAATTCGTCAATATGTTTATTTAAAAGTTCAAACTCTATAGAAGAAGGATGATCAAAATTTATTTTAGCACGTTCCTCGACACTTAAATGCCCATTATCCTTATAGTAAGCATCTTGCGAAATAACCGTAACAGAATTTTCCGGTAACAAATCAATAATTTTTTTTACTACCGTTGTTTTTCCCGAACCTGAACCTCCGGCAATACCAATAATTAACATACGCTTAGTTTTTAGCAAAAATAAAGTTTTTATGTTCACTTGCAAACCCGAAAATTAACAATAATTATTAAATATCATTTCAAAATTCATATGCAATTAACTGAATATAATTACTTTTGCAAAAGCAAACACTATTTAGCCTAAATTGCTTCAATTGAAAGAAACGAGATGAATAGAATAACACAAAACACAAAAATTAAATCTTTAGTCGGGATTTTTATTTTAGTACTACTATTATCGAACAATATATTTGCGCAAATATTTAACCCAGTAGTATGGCAAATAAGCAGTAAACAAATAAGCGATACGGAAGTTGAATTAATTTTCAAAGCTGATATCGATGAACATTGGCATTTGTATTCGCAAGATATTCCAATGACTCCACCGGCTACCACTTTTAATTTTGAAGATACTAAAGCTTATGAACGTATAGGAGAAGTTAGCGAAACGGCATCAATTTCGGAGTACGATGAAAACTTCGATATGGTTTTAAAATATTTTACTAATGAAGCCACTTTTATTCAAAGAATAAAATTATTGTCAAGCGAACGGGTTGATATTAATGGCTTTATCACCTTTATGAGTTGTGATGATACCCAATGTCTTCCTCCAACCGATAAAGAATTTAGCTTTGTTTTTAACGAAAAAACAAATACTCAAATTGAAACTGAAACAATTGCACTAAGTGATAAGCAAAGTAACTCCGGTAATAAAAGCGAAAGCGAAAATACTTTAATCGGCTTCTTTTTTGTGGCTTTTCTGTTTGGATTAGCCGCTATACTAACACCTTGTGTTTTCCCAATGATTCCTATGACTGTTTCTTTCTTTATGAAAGACAGTGAAAACAAAGCAAAAGGAAGAACACAAGCAACTATTTATGGACTTTCTATTGTTGCTATTTATGTCTTTATCGGTTCTGTTTTAGCTGTAGTAGCCGGTCCGGGAATTGCTAATTGGCTTAGTACTCACTGGTTACCTAATCTTTTATTCTTTTTCATTTTCATGATTTTTGCTGCTTCCTTTTTTGGTATGTTCGAAATTATTATGCCTCATTGGTTAGTAAATAAATCAACAGCAAACGAAGAAAAAGGGGATTTTATTGGACCTGTATTTATGGCTTTTACTTTGGTGTTAGTTTCATTTTCTTGTACAGGACCAATTGTTGGAACAATTTTGGTTGAATCGGCCGGAGGTCAAATATTAAAACCAATTATTGGCATGCTTGGCTTTTCTTTGGCTTTTGCATTGCCTTTTACTTTGTTTGCATTTTTTCCGCAATGGTTAAATAAATTACCTAAATCAGGCGGATGGTTAAACTCTGTAAAAGTGGTTTTAGGATTTTTAGAATTGGCTCTTGGATTAAAATTTCTAAGCATAGCCGATCAAACTTACCATTGGGGGTTACTTGATAGGGAAATTTACTTAGCCCTCTGGATAGTTATTTTCACTTTAATGGGCTTTTATTTACTAGGCAAAATAAAATTTGCCCATGATAGCGATGTTCCTTTTGTTAGTGTTCCTCGCCTCTTACTCTCAATTATTACTTTTACCTTTGTTGTTTATATGATTCCAGGACTGTGGGGTGCTCCATTAAAAGCCTTATCAGGATATATTCCGCCAATGCATACGCAAGATTTTAATATCGACAAATCAATACGAGACAATTTAAAATTAGCAAATATATCTACATCATCGAATGAGAGAAAAGCTATTTGCGAAACTCCAAAATATCATGATTTATTACATCTTCCTCACGGTTTAGAAGGCTATTTTGATTATGATCAAGCTTTGGCTTGTGCGAAAAAACAAAACAAACCTCTGTTTATCGATTTTACTGGTCATGGTTGTGTAAACTGTCGCGAAATGGAAGCTAATGTATGGGCTGATCCTGCAGTTTTAAACAGACTGGAAAATAATTTTATTATTACCGCTCTCTATGTTGACGACAAAACAAGGCTTCCTGAAGAGGATTGGATTACTTCCGATTATGATGGAAAAGTAAAGAAAAGTATAGGCAAAAAATTTGCTGATTTCCAGATTAGTAAATTTAATACCAATGCTCAACCTTTTTATGTTTTATTAAATCCTGATGGTGAGATGTTAATGCAACCTAAAGCCTACGATTTGAATATTGATGATTTTATTCGGTTTTTGGACGAAGGAGTTAAGAATTTTAAAGAAGGGAAGACGGTTCAGCTAAAACGTTAAATTATACTTTCAAACAGATTAGGAAACCACTTTTTATATTCTTCAGGAGTGTTGATATTGGCCAAAATAGTTTCTTCTTGAGTGATAAGACTACGTTTTTCATGCTTATTTAAAAAGCTCTTTAAATCAACTATTGAATTTTCATCTCTTTTCATCTCTTCAACTAAAGCAGAACCTAAAAGCAAAGGATGGCCATTCTTACCTTTAAATTGTGGAACTAAAAAAGAATCTGCTCGATAATCTTTGAGCATTGCTTGTAAAATATTTATAGATGTAAATGGGTTATCAATATTTTGAATAAACACAGCTCTCCCTTTTTCTATTTGTTTTAATCCGGTAATTATAGACCAATGTCTCCCTTTTTCGGCTTCAGTATTCGTTACAAATGTAAGTCGATCTTTAAATTCACAACAAACTTGTTTTATAGTATTTTCGTTTTTGGGGCTTACTAATACAAAAATATTACTTTTCTGAAGTTTTAAATACGTTTGTATCAATTGGCATACAAAGCTTTTGTTTTCTGAAAAAGGCAGTAATGCTTTTTCTTGCCCCATACGTTTGGAGTTCCCGGAAATAAGTATAATTATATCAACCATAATTTCTCAAAAGTAGTAAAAGCTACTAATACAAAAAATAAAAAAAGCAAGTTTGGGAGCTTGCTTTTTTTAAAGGGGAGGGGAGGAATTTAATTTTGCGTCAAATAACAAAATAATGGGTGAGTATCTATAAAATTCATTTACGAAAGTATAATTTCAATTTATATCTCAGCAAAAAATATGACGAACGTCCTAAACAAATTTGCAAACGTATTGATTTAGCAAATAAACGCTTGTTTTAAAAAAATAAACACAAAAAAAGCCGTTGAAAAATATCAACGGCTTTTAGTTTGAATTAATATCCTTGTTATTCGGGATGAATTGCTTCTGTTGGACAAACATCTGCACAAGCACCGCAGTCAGTACAAATATCTGGATCGATAACATAAATATCTCCTTCAGTAATAGCTTCAACCGGACATTCGTCGATACATGTTCCACAAGCAACACAATCGTCATTAATTACATAAGCCATAATAATAAATTTTAACGTGTTAAATAAATTCTATTTCTTGGCTGCAAATGTATAAATATTTTACAATTTGAACGATTAATAATAATCATAAATAAAAAGATTTATATTCTTTCTAAATTAAGAAATTGATGGGTGAATATTAGATGTTTAAACTAAAAATACAATTACATTTGCCTTATCAAAAAAACTAAATTCTAATGACTGATAAAATAGATAAAGTTATTGAACTCGATCACGTTGTTATACGGTTTTCTGGCGACTCAGGTGATGGGATGCAGTTAACAGGAACTTTATTCTCCGACACCTCTGCTTTAATGGGAAGTGGCATTTCTACTTTTCCTGATTACCCAGCAGAGATTAGAGCCCCACAAGGTACTGTTGGAGGCGTTTCTGGTTTCCAAGTTCATTTTGGCCACGATATTAATACTCCTGGCGATTATGCCGATGTATTGGTTGCAATGAATCCTGCTGCTTTAAAAGCAACATCCAAATGGGTTAAACAAGGAGGAAGTATTATTGTAGATCGCGATTCATTTACAACTAAAAACCTGATAAAAGCAGGTTACAAAACAGATGATCCAATAAAAGAAGATTGTTTAGACCGTTTCAACGTTATTTTGGCTCCAATTTCATCAATGACACAAGAGACGTTGAAAGATACCGGAATGGATAACAAAACTATTCTTCGAAGTAAAAACATGTTTGCTTTGGGAATGTGTTATTATTTGTTCAATCGCGAATTAACTTTCACAGAAAAATTCTTTGAAAGTAAATTCAAAAAAGTTCCTGCTGTTATAGAAGCCAATAAGCTAGTTTTAAAAGCCGGTTATAATTACGGTTATAATGTGCAAGAGCTTACACCTTATAAGGTAGCTGCTGAAGAAATTAAATCAGGTGTTTATAGAAATATAAACGGAAATACAGCAACAGCTTGGGGTTTAACAGCTGCTGCCGAAAAAGCAAACCTTTCTCTTTTCTGCGGATCATATCCTATTACTCCTGCAACAGATATTTTACATGAGTTAGCCAAGTTGAAAAACTTGGGTGTTAAAACTTTTCAAGCTGAAGATGAAATTGGAGGTATTACTTCAGCAATAGGAGCTAGTTTTGCCGGCAACTTTGCAGTTACTACCACTTCAGGACCTGGTTTAGCTTTAAAATCAGAAGCTATCGGTTTGGCTGTTATTACGGAACTTCCGTTGGTTATTGTAAATGTTCAACGAGGCGGACCATCAACGGGTTTACCTACAAAAACAGAGCAGTCCGATTTAATGCAAGCACTATATGGTAGAAATGGAGAAAGTCCTGTAGCTGTTGTTGCTGCAAGCACACCTTCTAATTGTTTCCATTACGCGTTTAAAGCAAGTCAAATTGCTCTTGAGCATATGACTCCTGTGGTACTGTTAACAGATGGTTTCCTTGCTAACGGAACTCAGCCTTGGAGAATTCCAAATATGGAAGATTATCCTGATATACAAGCACCTATTGCAAAAGAAGGAACTAAAGATTATCTTCCTTATCAACGTAACAAAGATAATTTCGTTCGTGAATGGGCTATTCCAGGAACTCCAGGATTAGAACATCGTATTGGTGGTTTAGAAAAAATGGATAAAACCGGAACCGTTTCCTATGTCCCTGAAAATCACCAAGTAATGACGGATCTTCGTGAAAAGAAAATTGCACATATAGTTGCAGATATTCCTGATTTGGAAGTTATTGGTGAAGACGAAGGCGACTTACTTGTTGTTGGTTGGGGAGGAACTTATGGACATATTTTAACTGCTGTTCATGATTTACAAAAAGAAGGTAAAAGTATCAGTATGGTACATTTTAATTATATCAAGCCTCTACCTGCTAACACTAAAGATATATTTAAAAAATTCAAGAAAATTGTTGTTGCTGAATTAAATAACGGACAATTTGTAAATTATTTAAGATTGTCATTACCTGAATTTACCTACTTACAATACAATAAAGTAATGGGATTACCTTTTACGTCTATCGAATTAATGGATAATTTTAATAATATTTTAGAGGAGAAATAATCATGTCAACAGATATAAAATTAACTTTCAAAGATTTTAAAAGCGATCAGGAAGTGCGTTGGTGTGCAGGTTGTGGCGACCATGCTATTTTGAATTCCGTTCAAAAAGCAATGGCAGCAATGAACATTCCAAAAGAAAAATTTGCAGTAATTGCAGGTATTGGTTGTTCTTCTCGTTTTCCATATTATATGAATACATATGGCTTCCATACTATTCATGGTCGTGGAGCAGCCATTGCTTCCGGAGTTAAAACTGCTAATCCAGACCTTAGTGTTTGGGTTATTAATGGTGATGGTGACGGACTCGCTATTGGAGGAAATCACTTTATTCATCTTAATCGTAGAAACATAGACCTTAATCTTTTATTATTTAATAATGAGATTTATGGTTTAACTAAAGGTCAGTATTCTCCTACAACAAAAGAGGGAACAAAAACCAAAACATCACCTTATGGAACTATTGAGCATCCTTTTAATCCCGGCGAATTGGTATTGGGAGCTGAAGGAAAATATTTTGCTCGTTCTATTGATGTAAATATGAAACTTACACAAGAAATACTATTGAATGCACAAAATCATAAAGGAACTTCAATAGTAGAAATATTACAAAACTGTGTGATTTTCTCAAATGGAGTTCATAGTTTTTATACCGATAAAGAAACCAAACTCGATCGTCAACTTATTTTACGTCATGGCGAAAAAATGATCTTTGGCAAAAATAACGACAAAGGCATTGTACTGGATGGTTTAAAACTCAAAGTTGTTACTATTGGCGAAAATGGAGTTAGTGAAGATGATATATTAACACATGATGCTCACGAAGAGAGTCCATTTTTACATTGGATGTTAATCCATATGAAAGGTCCTGATTTTCCAATTGCTTTAGGTGTTATCCGCGAGGTAAAAGCATCTACTTATGAGCAAAAAATGGAAGACCAAATTGCCGAAGTAAAAGCTAATTCGTCTATTAAAAATGTTAATGACTTACTTCATAGCGGAAGTACATGGACAGTTTAATTGGCATTATTAAATAAACACAAAAAGCCTGTCAAAATTTTTGGCGGGCTTTTTCTTTTATATTCCTATATTTACCAAAAAATTTGATATGGAAAATGAAGGTTGCTTAAATTGCAAGAGTGATGCTAATTGTTTTGGTGCATTAAATGATAATGAACTATTATCCATTGATAAAAATAAAGTAGCGGTAATCTTTAAAAAAGGCGAAACTATTGCAAAACAAGGTTCTTTTGCCTCCGGCTTAATCTATATCAGAAAAGGAATGGTAAAGCTTTATAAAGAAGGAGGCGATAACAATAATCTAATTCTAAATATTTTTGGAGATGATGAATTAGTAGGTATCTCTTCTATTTACGGTGATAATGTTTTTAATTACTCTATAGTTGCCATAGAAAAATCTGAGATATTTTTAATAGATATATCTATACTAAAAGAACTCATACAGACTAATGCTAAATTTGCTACAGCAATATTAAAACGCTCTAACAGAAATACTCTCAGAGCATACAACCAAATGTACAATCTTACACACAAACAGCTTAATGGAAGAATGGCTTCCGCGTTGATTTTTCTTTCTAATGAAGTTTATGAAAGCAACAAATTTAAACTTACACTCAGCCGAAAAGACTTAGCCGACTTTACCGGAATGTCTACTATGGGTGCTATTAGAGTTCTTAACAGTTTTAAAACGGATAAAATTATTACCGATCAAAAAGGAATTTTAGAAATTTTGGACATAGAAGCTCTCAAAATTATTGCCAAGGTTGGTTAGTAATATAATTATTGATACTTTAGAGGAGTGATTACCAGCTCCAAAAATACCGATTCTTCCGAACAAATTCCTCAAAAGAAAAAACGCTTTTGGCTGAAATTATCTTTAGCTATTGCTTTAATTTTAATACTCATTGGTTTTAGCTTTAACATATTTTCTAATTTCTTTTTTAATACTGTTATTACTAAATCCTTTTCAAAATACACAAAGCAACAGTATTCTCTTAATTTTAAAGATTTAAAAATTAATTTGATTACCGGAAAAATTATATTTTTCGATACGTATATTAATCCAACGGCAAACACAGACAGCTTAAGTAAATCAAAAATCAGCTTTTATTCTGATACTCTTTTGTTGCAAAATATAAATTTCCAAACCTTGTGGAGAAACAAAAACTTAGAACTTAAAAACATATATATTCACCACTTAAAACTAGAAATAAAGCAAAAAAGTAAGGAAAATAAAAAGAATATAAATTTACCTTTAAACAACTATCTTAATAAATTACAAATTGCTAACATTGAAGTAATAAAGGCCGAAATAAAATACAAACAAAATACAGATTCTGTCTACATCCCAAATTTAGCTTTTCAACTTCAAGAGTTTCATATTGATTCGCTTAGAGATACTGTAAAAAGTAACCGATTCCATTATGGTAACATTAATTTATTTTTAAAGAACCAACAATTACAGTTACCGGATAAAAGCCATACTCTTTATTGTAAAAATTTAAAACTATCAAGTAAAGAAAAATATTTTGAGCTTGATGGATTTAATATAAAACCTTCTGTAGGAAGCAATAAACATACACGTTTTACAGCAGATATTTCAGAACTAAAAATAGAAGATTTTGAATTTGATTCACTAATTATAAAAAAACAGCTGCTTGCTAAAAACCTACTACTCAATGTAAACCACTTAAATATTAAGCTAAATAGTAAATCGAAGAAAATAATAAATACCACGCTTAAAAAGCAAATAAATGTATTTTTTAAAGATAACTTTAGAAAAGTTTCTGTTGATAGCAGTAGAATAATAATTGCTGATAGTCGAATAAATTTACCCGATAATAAACAAATTAGCTTCTCTAAAAAAAGCAGTCTATTTATTAATAATTTTAGGTTTAATCCAAAGAATAAAACTGAATTCTCTTTTACTGACGGTTCTCTCTCCCTTAAGAAACTGTATTTTTATAATCCCCTTAACAAACAAAAACTACAATTTAGTCAGGCAAATATAAACTACAAAAACCAAAGTTTAAATATTTTTGATATCGACTATATTTCCGATTCAAGTACTAACATCAGTATTAAGTTAAATGAAATTAAACTGGAGAATGTTAATTGGGGAAAATTTCGAAATGAAAATAAATTATTAGCCACAAGATTATATTTAAAAGAAGGTAATATAAATCAGCAATACGCTTTAAACCCAATGTCTTCTTTTAATTTAAATAAAATTGATTCTCTTATATTTCCCATCTTTCAATTGCTTAAAATTAAAACTATTCAATTTGATAATTGGAATTACCAGCTCGCATCTAAAGCAATCAAAGCTAAAAATATTAATCTTCAGCTCGAAGATTTTCAAATTCCAAGCGACTCTACTTTAGCTTTCAAAACCTTCTCTAATTTTAATACTAAAATTCAACAATTTAGCTGGATAAACAAAGACCAGACTCATCATTATTTAACTAAAGGAATTGAATTAAACAGTCGGAAGAAAAATATAAATATCGAAGAAATCCAAAGCTTTCCGCGATGGAAAACCCTTAATAATAAGCTAATAGAGAATAAAGCACGTTTTAAAATATTTGGTAATAATATAGAAATAAAAACCGCAAAGCCTTTTTGTCAGATAAATTTAAACGACACTCTTATTTTAAGTAAGTTTTTTATCGATTCGCTTAATCTAAAACAATTTGACAAAAATATAAACGGAAAAAAATTAGAGTTAGAAATACCTCCTACTAAAATAATATCCTTTAAGTTAAGCCAAGGTAATTTTGCAGCATATAACGATAGCTCTGTATTAAGCCGCTTAGCTCAAATAAACGGAATTCAGTTTCGGGGTGATTCTTTAGAAATATATAACGACAGTCTGTTTTCAATAAACTATAAACATTTGTTGGCAATTACAAAAAATGGATTCTATCAAAACGAAGATCAGGGATTAAGCTTTAATTTTAAAAAAATTAATTATAATTCAGAAGATAGAACAATAGATATACATCAAATTAAAGCCGAAATATTATCTGATGGAAATGACAAAACATTTAGCCATAAACTAAATTCAAAACTACTACAACTCAAAGATTTAGACTATAACTTATTTTTTCAACGAAATTTGATTTCGGCTAAAGAATTTAATTTGAGTTCGCCAAAACTTATAAGTAAAACTCGATCTGAAAACAAACTGCAAATAAATTCTAAAGATATTTTTTCGGTCGAAAATTTACAACATCTTCCTTATTTAAAATTTGATCGCTTTATTATTCGCGATTTCACTTGGCTGGCGACGTACACTGTTAAGGGAATTACTAATATCACAACTTATGAAAAAGCAAACTTTGAAGCTATAGATTTCCGTTTAAGTCATCGCTCTTTTGCCAATCCCGAACGTTTATTTTTCTCTCAATCAATTAATTTCAGTATAAAAAATCTTAGGCAGCATATACAAAATGGAAATTATTTATTGATGGTTGATAATATTAATTTTTCGTCTATACAAAAACAAATGGATTTTAATAAAGTTCAGTTCTACACCTTACAAAAGTCAGAACGAAACAATTATAATTTTACAATAGATCAAATTTCTTTTCATAAAATAAATTTTGCCGATTTTCAACGCGATTACAGCCTTACAATAGATAATATACTGATTAATAAACCTATAACTAAATTACAACTCTTTAATTTAGATGAAGGTTCAACAATAAATAGCTTAAGTGCTATGGATCTTTATCCAACAATAAAGAACTTTTTCTCGAAAATTACATTGAATAAAATAGATGTTAGAAATATGAATCTTAAGTTAGAAATCCCTAAAGGAAATAGTACCGATACTTATACTTTAGGACACCTTAACTTACAAGTACGTAATTTTATACTTGATTCTACAGCCAAGGCTTTTCAAAATAATCGCTTTTTCTATTCTCAAAACACTCTCATTCATTTACAAAATTATTCAGCTAATATTGATAATAATCTTTATCGGATAAATTTTAGAGATTTGCGTCTATCAACACTTAACAGAATAATAGAAATTGATTCCTTTCGGCTTAAACCACAATATAACTATGCCGATTTTGCAAAACGCTTACAATATCAAACCGATCGCTTCGACTTAGAAATAGACAAAATAAAACTCTTAGGCATAGATTTCCAAGACGCTATTTTCCGACAAAAATACATCGTCCATAAAGCAGAAATTGATAATCTTAAAGGAGAAGTTTATCGCGATGCATTATATCCACGATTACCCGACTATTATCCGGCAAATCCTATTCAACGCCTACTATCACTGCCATATTTTATCCAATTTGATACAGTATATCTGAATAATGCATATTTTGCTTATAAAGAAAAAGGGAATCGTACACCGGAGCCCGGTCATATTTTCTTCAATCAGTTAAATGCTCAGATATTAAATGTTTCCAATAATCCTGATTTTATAAAATTTGGAGGAAATACTGTTCTTAATGCACAAGCTCTGCTTATGGGTAAAGGAAAACTTATTTTAGATGTGCATTTTCCATTGCTTAAACAGGGAAAAGAATTCAAATTAAATGCAAATATGTCTCAAATAGAGATGGATGATTTAGAACCAATATTACGACCACTTGCATTAATTCAAGCACGTAGCGGAACCATTAAATCTGTTGAATTATCTGTTGAAGCAAACGACGATTATGCCTTTGGAAACATGTTAATGCTCTACAATAATATGAAAATAGAAGTTTTGAATAAGTCGATGAAAAAAGGATTTTTTAGTTCCTTATTTGCCAATGCACTTATTAGAACGGGAAATACAAATACCATATTTCCCCGAAGAGGCCCTATCTATTTTGAACGGAACAAAGAACGCTCCCTATTCAACTATTGGGCAGAAATTAGCATTTTAGGAATGAAAACAAGTATGGGGCTTGCCGATAGGCGAATCGCTAAAAAAGTAAAGAAATTACAAAAGAAATAACACCAATCAATTTGATGCATTTTTGATATAAGCTACAAAAACCCTAAATCGAGCTGAGCTTCTTCACTCATCATATCCTTATCCCAAGGCGGTTCAAAAGTCATTTCAATATGCACATCTTTAACACCTTCAATAGCTTTTACCTTTTCGTGAACTTCATTAGGCATTGACTCTGCAACCGGACAATTAGGTGCCGTTAAAGTCATAACAATTTCCACTTGATAATCTTCTGCAACATTCACTTCGTAGATAAGACCTAAATCGAAAATGTTAACCGGAATTTCAGGATCGAAAATAGATTTAAGTACATTTAAGATCTTTTTTTCGAGCTCCATTTTTGTTGTAATAATAGGTTTTTCACCCATTACTTTTTCCTCTTTCAGCTTTTCTTTAGCGACTTCTTTTTTCTCTTTTTTACCCCAACCAAACATAATTCATAATTTAATTTCCTTTAGCTTGAAAAGCCAAAGCATACAATTTAATTTGTTTAATCATTGAAAGTAATCCGTTTGCTCTTGTTGGAGATAAATGCTCTTGCAAGCCAATTTGATTTAAAAATTCTAAGTCAGCATTAATGATATCTTCCGGTTTTTCACCAGACAAAATGTTTACTAAAAGATAAACAATACCTTTTGTTATTACAGCATCGCTATCCGCTCTCAATATCATTTTTCCATCTTCCATCTCAGCTGAAATCCAAACACGCGACTGACAGCCAGTAATCAAATGACTTTCATTTCTATATTTATCATCAATAATTGGCAAAGACTGACCTAATTCTATCAGATAATTATATTTATCCATCCAGTCTTCAAAGAGGCCGAATTCTTCAATTATATTATTTTCTTTTTCTTGAATTGTCATTTCTAATTTTCTTACAAAATTAATGTTTTAACCAAACATTTCAATGGTTTTTTGTATCGCTTTAACCAAACGATCAATCTCTTCTTTAGTATTGTAAGCAGCAAAAGAAGCCCTTATTGTTCCCCGTATTCCAAAGCGTTTCATAATGGGTTCTGCACAATGATTCCCTGTACGAACAGCAATTCCAAATTGATCTAATATTGTTCCTACATCGTAGGGATGAATACCATCAATCAAAAATGAAAGTACGGCTGCCTTATTTTTAGCATTTCCAATAATTCGAATACGATCGATTTTCTGGAATTCAGCAGTTGCATAGCTTAAAACTTCATTCTCTATCTTCGCTAAATTATCAATACCTTCTTTTTGCATAAATTCAATAGCAGCTTCAAAGCCTAAGACATCAGCAACATTAGGCGTTCCTGCTTCAAATTTAAAAGGAAGTTCATTGTAAGTCGTTTTTTCAAAACTCACACTTTCTATCATCTCTCCTCCACCTTGATAAGGCTGAAGTTCTTCTAATAATACCTTCTTACCATATAAAACCCCTATACCCATAGGTCCATACATTTTATGGCTCGAAAAAGCATAAAAATCGCAATCCAATTGCTGAACATCAACAGCCAAATGAGCAACTGCTTGAGCACCATCAATTAAAACCAAACTTTTATTTTGATGTGCTAAATCAATTATTTCTTTTATAGGATTTAATGTTCCCAAAGCATTTGAGACATGACCAACAGCCACTAAACAGGTACGTTCGTTCAACAAACCAGCATATTCGTTCATCAAAAGCTCACCTTTATCATTTACAGGAATAACACGAAGTTTTGCTTTTTTTCGTTCACAAAGCATTTGCCAAGGAACAATGTTAGAGTGATGCTCCAATTCGGTAACGATAATCTCGTCACCTTCCTTAATAAAAGTTTCTCCCAAAGAAAAAGCCAACAAATTAATAGAATCTGTAGTTCCTTTAGTGAAGACAATCTCCTTAGAACTATTAGCATTAATAAAATCCTTTACTTTTATTCGTGCTTGCTCATAAGCATCGGTAGCTCTTTGCGATAAATGATGTACTCCACGATGGATATTGCTATTGAAATTAGTATAGTAATTACTAATTCTATCAATTACCATTTGAGGTTTCTGAGTAGTTGCTGCATTATCAAAATACACCAAAGGATATTTATTTATCTTCTGTTTTAAGATTGGGAATTGCGCAATAATTTGTTCTTGGTTTGCATCCATAAAACTAAATTTTACTCATATCTATTTCAAAATTATATTCTTCAGGAGTACTACAGTGCAATACACATTGATCGCAGATAGAAAGCTCACCACGTAGACGTTTCTTTATCATATCTTGGATACGATCGCGCAAAGAATCTATTTTAATTTCTTGAGTTACTTCAGCAGCAAAGGCGTACATCAATAACATTCTAGCATTGTCTTCGCTAATACCTCTTTGGCGAATATAAAACATAGCACTTTCGTCGAGCTGACCAACGGTAGCACCATGACTACATTTAACATCATCGGCATAAATCTCCAAAAAAGGTTTAGTGTTAATCATTGCCTTATCTGTAAGGATAATATTTGCATTATTTTGGAATGCCAATGTTTTCTGTGCATCCTTACGAACCAAAATGTGCCCTTTAAAAACGGCATGTGCATAATCGTCTAATATACCTTTAAACAACTCGTTACTTGTGCAATTTGGAACCGCATGATCTACATAAACTTGATTATCGATATGCTGATTTTTATCGGCAAGATACACACCTCTAATATCGGCATTAGCACCTTCGCCATTAAATTTGGTATATGTTTCGTTTCTTATTAAACCGCCATTAAGTATAAAACTATTAGTATTTAATCTTGAATCACGTGCTTGCTCAACAGCTAAACTATTAATAAGGCTGGAGTTATTATTTATGTTTTGCAAACGATAATGATCGAGAGAAGCATTAGCTCCTAAAACAATTTCTGTAACCGAATTAGTTAAACTTCTTTTATAGTTATAAGAGTCGTCACACTGAATAATCTTAAGTTGACTATTCTCTTCAAGTATAATAAGGTTACGATTTTGCACAAATACATCATTGATTGTACCTACTGCATTTATAAGTTGTATTGGCTTTTCGGAAATAACATTTTTTGGTACGTATACAAAAAGACCATCTAAAAACAAGGCCGTATTTAAAGCATTAAAAGCATTATTTTCTGTTTTTGCATATTTACCAAAATGCTTTGCAATCAATTCAGGATATTTATCAAAAGCTGCACTAAGACTTCCTACAATTACCCCATCTTTTAAAGTATAAATCGGGCTTTCATTATAAACAAATCTGCCTTTATAAAGATTTACCACAAAAGCATCTAAATCGTTTATATCGCATTCAAAGACTTCATCTAAAGCATCTTGCATTTGTAAATCTTCAGAGACCATAGTATAATCAAACGATAAAACTGTTTTCAAATCGGTATTTCGCCATTTTTCGAGTTTTTTATGTGGAAAGCCCAAACGCTTAAATTCGGCTAAAGCAAGTGTTCTCTGCTTTTGTAAACCGGAAAAAGCCTTTCCATCCTTTTCTACAACAGCATCAAACCATTGTGAAATTTTGTTTAGCGCAGGTATTGTATTTATTTCCTGACTCATATCTAAGGCTTTTCTATTTCTTTTTTAATCCAATCGTAGCCTTTTTCTTCTAATTCCAAAGCTAACTCTTTTCCACCTGAAAGCACTACTTCTCCTTCAAAAAGAACATGAACAAAATCAGGTACTATATAGTCTAATAAACGCTGATAGTGTGTGATAACTACCGTTGCATTTTCACTAGTTTTTAATTTATTAACCCCATTAGCTACAATTCGTAAGGCATCAATATCTAAACCCGAATCTGTTTCATCTAAAATAGCTAATTTAGGTTCGAGCATAGCCATTTGAAAAATCTCATTTTTCTTTTTCTCACCACCTGAAAAGCCCTCATTAACAGAGCGATTTGTGAGTTTAGAATTAATTTCCACCAATGCTTTTTTTTCTGCCATACGAGCCAAAAATTCCTTAGCAGCAATTGGTTCTTCGCCATGGTATCTACGTATCTCATTTAAAGCAGTACGCATAAAATTTGTCATGCTAACCCCGGGTATCTCAACAGGATATTGAAAACCTAAGAATATACCTTCTTGAGCGCGCACTTCTGGGGGCATTTCTGAAATATCTTTTCCATTGAAAAGTATTTCACCTTGAGTAATCTCATAACCTTCTTTACCGGCAACCACAGCAGCCAATGTACTTTTACCGGTTCCGTTCGGACCCATAATGGCATGAACTTCGCCCTTATTTACTTCAAGATTAACACCTTTTAATATTTCTTTTCCATTAATGGAAACATGAAGATTTTTAATTTGTAATAACATTCTTTATTTATTTAGTCCCGAAAACCGGGGATAAAATTCTTTCTTATTTAACCAACACTACCTTCTAAGCTAATACTCAAGAGCTTTTGTGCTTCAACGGCAAACTCCATTGGCAGTTTATTCAATACTTCTTTGGCGTAGCCGTTAACAATAAGACTTACAGCCGATTCCTGACTAATACCACGTTGTTGACAATAAAACAATTGGTCTTCAGAAATTTTAGATGTTGTTGCTTCGTGTTCAATTATGGAACTTTTATTTGCGCCTTCAATATAGGGAAAAGTATGAGCTCCGCATTTATCGCCTAATAAAAGACTATCGCATTGAGAAAAATTCCTGCTGTTTGTTGCACGCTTAGTCATTTTAACCAAACCTCGATAACTATTATGACTTTTTCCGGCTGAGATACCCTTAGATATTATTGTACTTCTGGTATTTTTCCCCAAATGAATCATTTTTGAACCGGTATCGGCTTGTTGATAATTATTAGTGACTGCAACAGAATAAAATTCTCCTACAGAATTATCGCCAATTAGTATACAACTTGGATATTTCCACGTAATTGCAGAACCTGTTTCTACCTGTGTCCATGAAATTTTAGAATGATCTCCTTTACAAATACCTCGTTTGGTTACAAAATTAAAGATACCGCCCTTCCCCTCTTTATTACCCGGATACCAGTTTTGTACTGTTGAGTATTTTACTTCAGCATCTTTCATGGTGATTATTTCCACAACGGCAGCATGTAATTGATTCTCATCACGTTGAGGGGCGGTGCAGCCTTCCATATAACTTACATAGCCACCTTCGTCAGCAATAAGAAGCGTACGTTCAAACTGACCAGTATTGGCAGCATTTATACGAAAATACGTTGATAATTCCATAGGACTACGAACTCCTTTTGGAATATAACAAAACGATCCATCGCTAAATACAGCAGAATTTAATGCAGCAAAAAAGTTATCACCCGGAGGCACAGCCATTCCAAGATATTTCTTAACCAAATCAGGGTGATTTTGTACTGCTTCGCTAAAAGAGCAAAATATAATACCATATTTTGCTAATGTATCTGTAAAAGTCGTTTTTACCGAAACACTATCAATAACAGCATCCACAGCAACCCCCGATAAATGTTTTTGCTCTTCAAGAGAAATTCCCAATTTATTAAAAGTATCTATTAACTCCGGATCTACCTCATCAAGACTTTTTAGTTCCTTTTTCTTTTTAGGAGCAGCATAATATATAATCTCCTGAAAATCAATCTCCGGTATTTTCAAATGTGCCCAGTCAGGCTGCTCCATTTCTTTCCACTTCTTAAAAGCTTTTAAACGATATTCTAAAAGCCAATCAGGTTCGTTTTTTTTAGCGGAAATAAACCGAACAGTATCTTCATTCAATCCTTTAATTGCTGTTTCAGTTTCAATATCTGTAACAAAGCCATATTTGTACTCGCTTTGAGTAAGTTTGTCTATCAGTTGTTTTTCATCCCGAGCCATATGATCTTATTTAGATTGATTTAAAATAAGTCTGCAAATTTACGAATTTTATTCTTTTTAGCATAGCTGATTATGTAATTAGTCCTAAATGTATGTTAATTTTTATATATGATCAGATTTCTACCAAATCCCATACGCTAAACCCATAAAACTACGCGTTTATTAAATAAATAAGGACGTTCATTCATTAGTATAATATTAGCCTTGTTTATATGTTACATTTGAAACTTCTTTACCTCCGAGTAATTTGACGCATTATAAATTTCTCTCCAACAAGAAAAGCGAACGTATCGGTTTGCTTTTCTGTTTTTATGTTAAACATACAAAAACGTTCGTCCTAAAATTATCAACGTTTATTCATAATCTACATACGCTAATACAATGGTCAATAACATTGGTTCATTTACAAAATCATTGAATAGTATCTAACTTATATTCGCAACAGCATTAGAGATTAAACCTAACAGCTTAAATTGACGCAAAGGAAATCTCCATCTAAAGCAAGCCTATGGCTTGCTTTTTTTTATACGATAAAAATAGATAATGCTAAAACTTGGGTTAGATTTTAGAAATGGAATTCAACTTCGCTTAAATATTTCCCTTAGATTTTTTCATAATATTATAAAGAAATTCACGCGCTCTAAAAAGCTGTGCTTTAACAGTTCCCAATGGGAGATCCATTTCTTTTGCAATTTCTTCGTATGAAAACTCTTTAAAATAACGAAGTTCTATTAATAATTTATAATGAGGTTTTAAACGATCGACCACCTTTCTCATCATCTCAATTTTCTGATCACGTACAAATATCTCTTCAGGATCCAAAGTGCTAGATTCTAAGTTTTGTGATAGTCTAGGTCCTGATTCCTCGCCACTTAAACTTTTATCAATAGATAATGTTCCTTGCTTCTTCTTACGAATAAAATCTATGGTATTGTTAGTTGCTATACGAAACAGCCACGTACTAAAAGCATATTTAGGGGAATATAAATGGATGTTTTTAAATGCTTTTCCAAAGGCTTCAATGGTCATATCTTCGGCATCCGTAGCATTATTAGTCATCTTCAATAACATAAAATAAAGTGAATCGCGATAATTATTCATCAAATCGGCATAAGCCGACTGGCTACCGTCTATAGCCTGCTGAACCAAAGCATAATCGCGCTTTCCTTTTTCTGTTAAGTGAACATTTATTTCCATTTGTTTTTTCTATTGAAAACACCCAATGCCATCGCCAATCCTTGCGAAGTATATAATAACAATTCAAGTATCGGCGAAAGTAATAATAATTTTTGTTCTTTTAACTTCGGCAAAGCACTTTTTTGAATAAGAAAAAAACTTAATAAACGAAGTGTAAACAATACTAAAACAACTATTAACCAGCTGTTTAATATGAGTAAAATAATACTTGAAACATAGAATAGAAAAAGCGAAATGGGGTAAAACATTAATAATAATCTATGTTTTAATTTATATAATCCGCTGGTAGATAAATGCCGTTTTTTTTGTTTTAACCACAAGCCTAATTGTTTTTCCGGTATTGAGTATGTAAAGCTCTCGGGAGCAATGCAAATACTTGTGTTTATTTTATTTGCTGCCTGATTAATAAACAAATCATCATCGCCCGAATTAATTTTATAATGATTTATAAACCCATTTCGTTTATAAAACATACTCTTACTATATGCAAGATTACGTCCAACACCCATATAAGGCATACGTAAAAGAGCAAAAGAAAGATAATGTAAGGCAGCCATAAAAGTATCAAAACGAATAAGCTTATTTAAAAAACCAGGCTCAGACTTATAAGGACCATAACCCAAAACAATTTGTGTTTTTTCCTGAACAGATTGCTGCATATAGCTTATCCATTTATTAGACGGAACAATACAGTCAGCATCTGTAAGTAAAAGTGTATCGTACTGAGCAGACTTAATTCCAATGGAAAGTGGGAATTTTTTTCCGCTAAAGAAATTAAGATTCTGATCTATTTGAACAACTTTTAAATGCTTATATTTTTTGGATAGCTCTCTTAAATAAAAATGCGTCTCATCATCAGAATTATCGTTAACCACCACTACTTCAAATTCAGGATAATCCTGATTAAGAATAGGTTCAAGCGTTTTTATAAGATTATGATATTCATTACGTGCAACAATAACTACCGAAACTGCTTGATTACCTGTTGTTGTTTTAATCTTTGACTTATAAAAAGCCAAACGTGCAAAAACTATCCAATGGTAAGCCAACTGAACAATAAAGCTCAGAATAAAAACTATCAGTAGAATATCAATAAGTTTAAACAAAATACAACTATATTTAGAAGTAACCAAATTATTGATTTAACTCCCCATTTATTAATCATAAACTCGAAACTTACTAATGAATTAATGTTAATAATTGTAAACGATATAATCTAAAAATCATTTGAATAGCAAAACTAAATTCTACTGATTTAATTATTTCATATTTCAATTAATCGTTGACGGCGTCTATTTTCGTTGCACAAATTGTTTATTGTGTACCCCGCTAAGCTTAATCTCCGGATTAAGCTTGATAAAATATGGTCTCCCGGCCGAGATTAATTGTAGAGTCAAATTTTAATAAGTGCAATTTTAAACTTCTGTTATCTTTGCACAAAAATTAAAAAGTGGCTCGACATAAATTAGCTCAGTTTGCAGAAAATGCGACTTTTTCCCATATGTTTTATATGCCTTGGGAAGAATTGTTAAAAGGTTTTCCTCTAAAAGGAAATTGGAAGAAAGATTTCTTTAAAAATGATAATCCAATTACACTGGAATTGGGTTGCGGGAAAGGCGAATATACCGTTGGTTTGGCTAAAAAATATCCCAACCGAAATTTTATTGGTGTCGATTTAAAAGGAGCCAGAATGTGGCATGGAGCAAGTGCTTCTCAAAAAGACGGATTGAAAAATGTTGCTTTTATACGTACCAAGGTCGATCAGATTTTACATTTCTTTGCAGCAAATGAAGTAGCTGAAATATGGCTGACTTTTTCCGATCCTCAACCAAAGAGAGAGAGAAGGAGATTATCCTCACCACGTTTTTTAAATCTCTATCGCGAGATTCTAGAACCCAATGGAATTATTCATCAAAAAACAGATAATCGTGAGCTATTTGATTACACTTTAGAAGTGCTTGCTCACTTTAAGCTGCCGCTTGATTATTCTACCTTCGATGTTTATAATTCGGATGCTCCTAAAGATGTATTAGAAATTCAAACATATTATGAGAGAATGTTTTTAAAAGAAGGAGTTCCCATTAACTATATGCGATTTCGTTTAAATAAGGAATTTGCTCAAAATAAATTATTGGTTTTACCCAAAGAGAAAATGAAGTGAAAAAAACCGAACAATCTTTTTTTGAATTAGTTTGGGAGGTAGTTGCTTTAATTCCATATGGAAAAGTAACTTCTTATGGCGCAATTGCACGCTACTTGAGTACACCAAAAGCGGCTCGCATGGTAGGTTGGGCAATGAATGCTTCCCATGCTGCTAAATTGAGTATTCCCGCTCATCGTGTGGTAAACCGATTGGGTGTTTTAAGTGGGAAAACACATTTTGATCAAATGGATTTAATGGAAACTTTGCTCAAAAACGAAGGCTTGATAATAAAGGAAGATAAGGTTATTAATTTTGAAGAAAATTTTTGGGATCCGATGAAGGAGTTAAGTATAATGAGTGAGAGTGCGACTCAAAGTCGCGCCCTCACTAAGGAATAAAATGATGGATACAAAGAAAAAAGAAGCCCGCTACCAACGCATATACAAACAGCTTGAAAAGTTGATGTTAACTTGCGCTGATGAAGAAGCTCGTAAAGCGAGTATTATTGCTGTTCTGCATCATAAAATGGAGTATTTCTTTTGGACAGGATTTTATATGTTAAACGAAGGCGAACTGGTAGTTTCTAAATATCAAGGACCGGTTGCTTGTATGCTTTTGAAAAAGGGAACAGGTGTTTGTTGGGCTGCTATTAATCAAGAAAAAAGTATAGTTGTTGAAGATGTGCATAATTTTCCGGGACATATTGCTTGCGATTCTCGTTCTCAGTCTGAAATTGTAATACCACTAAAAAATAAAGCGGGTAAGATTGTTGGTGTTCTTGATGTTGATAGTAAAGATTTGAATTCCTTTGATAAAATTGATCGTATTTATCTTGAAAAGATTTTAGACCTGATATATATTTAAAAGATGAGTGATTTTTTAATTTATTCAATAATATTAGCTTTTGCCATTTCGGGCGAACTTATATTTTTAGCTATTGGTGCAGGCGTTACTATGCATCCTTATTCTTCTTGGTTGAATATAAAAGCAGCATTTATTTTTGGTTTAGCTCAATTTGTTATGGCAACTTTTGCTTTATTTATGGGAAGTCTTATTTCCGGTTTTATGCCGGAATTCTCTTTTATGGCAGGTGCAATTATAATTACATTTGTCGGTGTAAAATTGATCTTAGAAGCAAACAAAGTGAAAAATAATAGCCGAACATTTTTAATTGAAGATTCTCAAATTTTATTAGGAGTTTCGTTGGCAGCTTCTTTTAACACAGTTATTGTTTTTACTGGTTTGGGAATGATATTAACGCAATTCTTATATTTTCCGCTACTTATACTTACGACTATTGCTACAATTACTGTTTTTATTGGAATATTTATAGGAAATAAATACAGACCGGAACGTTTGGGTAGATTTAGTAAATATTTAGGGGGCTTATTACTTGTTTTCTTCGCTCTATATTTACTCTTTCAATAATCGGTTGATATTCAAAAAAAATGTTTCTTTGCAAAAGAATTGAGTTTGCATTCATTTGAATGATCAGTACCTTAGTGGTAAAAAAAATAAACCACAGAGAAATAAAGACACAATGGGTACAAGAAATAGAGATGATAATTAGTCGGATTTTGGGAATAAGATTATGGCAAAAATTAGAATTACAAAAGAGTTTAAATTTGAAACTGCTCACGCTTTAAAAGCTTATGATGGACTTTGTAAACATATTCATGGTCATTCTTACGAATTATTGGTTACAGTAATTGGTAATCCTATAGAAGATAAAAGCTCCCCTAAATTAGGAATGGTAATGGATTTTGGCGATCTTAAGATGATAGTGAGAGAAGAGATAGTGGATAAAATGGATCATGCTTTGGTTTTAAACAAAGATTCAAAAGCAGCACAAAATTTATCTGGTAGCGATGATATGTTTAGTCGTTTGGTATTGGTTGATTATCAGCCAACAAGCGAAAATATGTTAATAGATTTTGTAGATAGAATCCAGCCCCGTTTGCCCGATGGTATTAAGTTGTATTCTATGTTTTTACGCGAAACAGTAACTTCTTATGCCGAATGGTTTGCTTCTGACCAAGATTAATTTCTCCTGAATTTATTTTTTTTAGGCTTATTCGTTTTAAAACTTTTTGGACTGCTGCTTTCTTGCACTTTTACTTTGCGAGCTAACAATTTTTTTATCAAATCAGGTCTATTTTTTAAAACACTCCTAATCCAAGATGCATTTTCTCCTTTATACCAAAAAAAGAAACGGTGTTGTTCTTGTTTTTCCAGTTTTTTTCGTGCGGTATAAACCTTTTCTAAAGTATAGGGGTGGTAACCGGAGTAGTAGGCTACGGTGGCAACTGTCATTGGTGTTGGAGTAAAGTCTTGTACTTGCTCTAAATGAAATCCCATATCTTTAGTTTCGGCGGCTAAATTGGCCATATCTTCCAGTTTGGATTCAGGATGTGAGGAAATAAAATAGGGGATAAGTTGAAGTTTTTTTCCCAGCTTCTGATTGATGGTGTCAAACTGTTTTTTAAACGAGTGAAAATATTTGAAAGATGGTTTACGCATCATCTTCAGCGTTTTGTCAGAGGTATGCTCCGGAGCTACTTTTAATCGTCCACTAACGTGGCGGTCGAGCAGTTGTTGCATATATGCATTCATTCCTTTTTCATCTCCTTCTGTATTAAAATCCTTCACTAATAAATCGTAGCGAATACCGCTTCCAACATAGGCTTTCTTTATTTTGGGATGAGCATCTACTTTCTTGTAAATATTAAGCAAGGCTTGATGAGAAGTATCTAAATTATGACAAACAGTAGGATGAATACAAGATGGGCGTTTACATTGATCGCATAACTCCTGATATCGTCCTTTCATTTTGTACATATTTGCCGAAGGACCACCTAAGTCAGAAATATTTCCTTTGAAATCAGGCATCATAGTTATTTGTTCAACTTCTTTCATAATAGAAGCTTCTGATCGGGAAGCAATAAATTTTCCTTGATGTGCCGAAATAGTACAAAAGCTACATCCTCCAAAACAACCACGATGCAGATTCACTGAAAATTTAATCATTTCAAAAGCGGGAATCGGGCCTCGTTTTTTGTATTTGGGATGAGGTAAACGAGTATAAGGTAAATCAAAAGCAGCATCAATTTCCTTTTCTGTCATGGTTGGAAAAGGAGGATTAATAATTACCGTATCTTTTCCAATTTGTTGCAAAATTCTTTTAGCGTTTATTTTATTAGATTCTTGTTCTATATGTTTAAAGTTTTTGGCAAACTTCAATTTATCTTTCAAACATTCATCGTGAGAATATAATTTAACATCACGCCAATTTTTATTTTGCGGAATAGTTTGTCCTTCTATAATAAGAATTCCTGTTTGAGGAATAGTATTTAAAGCTTTGAAAGGAACGCCTTTTTTTAATAATTCCAAGATAGACAGTAAAGGCTGTTCGCCCATTCCATAAACCAATAAATCTGCTTTACTTTCTTTTAAAATGGAGGTTTTAAGTTTATCCGACCAATAATCGTAATGTGTTAATCTACGTAATGAAGCTTCAACGCCACCTAATACAATTGGAATATCGGGATAAATATTTTTAAGTATATTGCAATAAACAATTGATGCGTAGTCGGGGCGGAAACTTTTATCACCTCCCGGAGTGTAAGCATCGTTGGAGCGTAGACGTTTGTTGGCGGTATAATGATTTACCATAGAATCCATATTCCCGGCAGTAACTGCAAAAAATAGTCGGGGTTTACCAAATTTTTTAAAATCACGTAAATCATCTTTCCATTGGGGTTGTGGAATAATACCAACGCGTAAGCCTTCTGCTTCGATAATTCTGCCAATAACTGCCGCACCAAATGCAGGATGATCAACATAAGCATCACCGCTTATTATTACAATATCCAGTTCTTCCCAGCCTCGTTGTAACATTTCCTTACGAGTAATAGGAAGCCAGTCTTCTATCCTTGGTTCTTTATACATTGCGGCAAAGCTACAATAAATCGGTTTAGCCATGCTGCTTTGTTTTTTCGTTTATACGTCGGGAAAATATTCTTAGCTTTGCTTTGAAAATAAAGCCAATGTCTATAAAACTAAAAAATATCAGTAAAGTTTATGGAAAACAGTTAGCTCTAAAAAATGTTTCCATTACTATTAATCAAGGAGAAGTTGTAGGGTTGTTAGGTCCCAATGGAGCCGGAAAATCGACATTAATGAAAATCATTAGTGGTTATTTACCTCCAAGCGAGGGAAAGGCATTTGTTTATGGTTTTGATGTAGAAACTGATGACAAAAAGGTAAAAAGTATAATAGGATATTTACCTGAAAGTAATGCTTTGTATTTGGATATGTATGTCCGCGAGTATTTGCATTTTATAGCGAATTTATATGGGCAGAAAAATATAAAAGAAGAGGTGAATAAGGTTGTTAGTATGTGTGGTTTAAGTCCGGAACAAAATAAAAAAATCGGAGCTCTTTCTAAAGGATATAAACAAAGAGTTGGACTGGCGCAAGCTTTGATTCATAAACCTGATGTCTTAATTCTCGATGAGCCAACAACAGGTTTAGATCCAAACCAGTTGGTTGAAATCAGAAAACTTATCAAGGAAGTAGGAAAAGAAAAAACCGTTTTGCTATCTTCCCATATTATGCAAGAAGTTGAAGCTATTTGTTCTAGGGTAATTATTATTAATAAGGGCGAAGTAGTAGCCGATGATTTAACAGAAAATTTATCGAAATATATAAATAGCGTAGAGAAAATATTACTTGAACTTGACGAGGGAATTGATGATAATGAACTAATGCAGTTGGAAGGTGTTACAGGTGTTAAGTCGATAGCCTTAAATACTTGGGAGATTCAGTCAGAAGGAACTGCTGATGTTCGCCAAGCTTTATTTGGATTAGCTGTTAAAAAGGGTTTAAACATTCGCTCTTTACAAAAAGTAGAAAACTCTTTAGAACAAATCTTTCAAGAATTGACAAAGGAAAACTAGTTTTCTTTATAAAGCAGACAAATAAAAAACAGAGTGCTTTTGTCTGATAAGGAAAGCATTTAGAGTGTATTCAATTTCGTAGCCTTCATTGTGAAATTGGCGGTAAATAATAGCTTCCCTTTATTATAATTTTAGTTCTCACTGAGGAGAGCATTAGGTGTAGCTAAGTTCATACATTTGCCTGATAGACCAACTGAGTATAAAAGATACCGCAAGTGAAATAATTGCCCACATAAGATATATTTCTGTTTGACTAGCGTGTAGAGAGGATTGCAAATAGTAAATGCCTCCAAGCCCCAAAAGAATCATAACAATGCCCCCTAAAAGTTCATATTCCCATGCTAAAAGAAGCGTGAGAAGTAGTAAAAACCAAGGTAAGGCATTGGGAAGATTTCTTAAGATATTTTCTATGGTAATTCCATATTTTATAGCCCCGGTAAATATTGCAATACTGACCATTGTAAATCCTAAGAGGATAGTTCCAAAACGTGCAAAAGCCCTAAAAAAGTTTGCAATATTTAGTATCATTTTATATTTAGGTATTTAGCCTTTTATTAAGCAAAGGTATTAGTTTTTTGTACGTATATCAATTAAATTTGGAATGCAAAGATACAAATTTATTGATTTATAATAGTTTGAAGTTCAGTCTCTGACACTTTTAGTAAACCTGAAACGGGTAAACGCTTAGTCATTTCGCGCCAATTAGCATTATTTGCAAAGACTATTTTGAAGATAGGAAGAGCATTTTCTATCATTCCATTATTTGCCATAGTTACCGCTTTCCAGTATTTCATCTCAAAGTTGTTGGCTTGCATTTCTTCCGCTGCCGCATATTCTTTAAGTGCTAGTGTCATATCTCCGTGTTCAACGGCTAAATCTCCTTTATTCATATGTTCGTAGGCACGGTGTACAATTAGTAAACGATTAAGTTCAATAAGTGGATATGGATTATCATCAACACGTAAATCTACTTTTTTGTCTTGCCATTCCGGAACTTTTTCCGGACCTACAACTAATAATGCAGCTGATTGTCTGCCTCTTATATCGCCTCCGGCTTCTTGAGCAGCCATTAGTACTTTTACAACTCTTTCTGCCAAAGGTAAATGAGCATTTTCTAAGAAAGCTTTTTCCATAGCTGGAACAACTTTATCGTTCAACATCATATTGGCTTGAACTGCAAAATTATTGCCAACAATATGGTGGGCAGACTGAACACATTTGGTGCCCGTATATGAAAAAACAGAACCATTTACATCTAACAATGCGAGTTGTCTGAAATCCCGACCTTCGTCTGATTCAATAAGCTGATTTAAAGCCTCTTTTGCAGAAATCCCGTTTTCCATTAATTTTAATCCTTTAGGTCCAAAAGCAGGATTTATAAAGGATTGAGTAGCTACAACACCAACACCGGATTTTCCCCAACTGACTAATGTGCCAACAGAAAACCAGTGACTTTGAACACCAACAGCCATTTCTCCCGTAGCAGTGTCACGAGCTACTATAGAAAATGTGTGGGCAAAGGGCTCCGTACTTTTATAGGTTTGGGCATTTAAACTTAAAAAGCTAATAAAGTAGATGGATATAAAAAGGATAATTTGTCTCATTATTTGTTGGATTAATGTTAATTTAAAGCAAATTCAACGGCTTTCTCGGCATGAATTTTTGTTGTGTCAAAAATGGGAATTGGACTGTCCTTTTGTTTGATAAGCAAAGGAATTTCTGTACAACCCAAAATAACACCTTCAGCTCCTTGATCTTTTAGTTTTTTGATTATGTCCTGATATTTTTTGCGAGATTCATCTTTGATATTTCCGAGGATGAGTTCATTATAAATAATATCATGAATTATTTGCCTATCAGTTTCGTTAGGTGTTATCACTTTAAGCCAGTGTTCTTCTTCTAAACGACCTTTATAAAAGTCTTGGGTCATAGTGAAGTTTGTTCCCAATAAGCCAATTTTTTTTATGCCTTTTTCTTTTATTTTTTCTGCTGTTGCATCGGCAATATGTAAAATAGGTATCGATATTTTTTCTTTTATTTCGGGAACCATTTTATGCATAGTATTGGTGCATATTATTAGAAAATCAGCTCCCGCTTTCTCGACTTTCTGAGCGGCATCAATCATAATTTCTGTTAGTTTATTCCAATCTTCAGCATGTTGAAGTGTTTCCATCTCGTGAAATTCTACAGAATACATCACGCTTTTTGCAGAATATGTACCGCCAAGAGTTTCTCTTACTTTTTCATTAATCAGTTGATAATAAACGGCAGATGATTCCCAGCTCATTCCACCTAATAATCCTATGGTTTTCATGTGTTTTATTTGTGTTGTTTAATCTTTTGCCTCAAAGATATAAGATTTATTTGTTTGGTTTAAGATTATATAGCATCGAAAAGCGTATGCTTTGGTAATTAGAATCTTTCATTCCATACTGGAAACGGATTTTGTAGTTCACTGTACTTTTTAGTTTGCTTTGAATATCAATACGATATACTTGTGGATGATCGCCATTGTCTAAATAGCCGGAAAATCCTCCAAAATTTTGATTGATACTAAAGTGTTTCGATTCTAAATTCGCACCAAGACCATAAATTACAGCATCATTCTGAAAGTGATCGGGGAGATTGGTTTGCCAAGCATAAAAGCCAAGCATTCCATAAAATCGTAGTTTAGTTTCCGGTGATAATGCAAATGATTTCCCAAAACTAAGATCGAAATAATAGCCAGGGGAATCTGAAAAACGAGCTGCTCCATATTGATTTCCTGAAGCTGTTTTGATATTTATGCTGAGTAAAATATCGGGTAAGATTTTGTGATTCTTTAGTAATTGAATATGTGTGCCAATATATAAATCGCCTATTGCAACTCCCTGACCATCATAATCTGTAGAGCTTCTTTGAGCGCGGGTAAAGGCATCGTATTCATAAATTTCAAAAGGAACTATAAATAATTGAATCCCGACTTTTTTATTCTTAAAAGGAATAAATAAACGGGTGAAAAGATTTAGTGTTTGTTCGTGCTCATTAAAATGACCTTCGGCAGCAGTTTCAAAAGTTAAGGACTTTTCAATAATTCCCGTTTTAATTTCAGGGACAGGAAAAGCATTAGGTCCCATAAAACCGGGCGAAAGAGTGAGGTATCTTTCCCAAGGTGTAATTCTATCCCAATTATTTTCATTATTCCACCACGTACCTTGAGCAAAACTGTAGTGGCTCAGCATCAAGAAAAGAAAGAAGAGGGGGGCGATTCTTTTCATGATTTAAAATTGTAGATTAGTGAAAGACGAATAGAACGAAAATTATAATCTTGTATTCCATGCTCAAATCGTAAGCGGAGATTAAGTTTTTTATTGCGCTTAGTTTGGATACTTGAACGTAGAACAATAGGCCGGTCTCCATTGTTTAAATAACCGTAAAAACCACCAATTTCATTACTTAAAGTGAATAAAGCTGAATGAAGTTGGAATCCAGCACCAAAAAGTATAGCATCATCTTGCATATGATCGGCTAAATTGGTTTGCCAAACGTAGAACCCCAACATAGCATAAACTCTTATAGATTGAATATGTTGATTTTTAAAAGCGTATGTTTTTCCTGCACTTAGATTAAAATAATAGCCCGGAGCATCAGCAAATCGGGCAGAGCCAAATTCATTTCCAGAGGCCGTTCGAAGGTTAATACCTAATAATAAATCCGGCCATTTTGGATGGCCTTTTAGTAACTGAATCTGAGTGCCAATATATAAGTCACCGGATGCATGTCCTTTTCCTTCATAATTTCTTGAGAAACGTTCATCACGAATTAGAGTGTCGTGTGAGAAAAATTCAATAGGAACCATCCATAGTTGTAGTCCAACCTTGCCTTTTAAAAGTGGAATAAAAAATTTTGTGAATAGATTATTTGTTTGTTCGTGCGAATTATAATGTCCCTCAAAAGCAGTTTCTACTTGCAAATCCGACTGAAGCAGTCCTTGGTTGATATCGGGAATGGGAAAAGCGTTTGGGCCAAAATAAGCAGGCGACATAATCAAATAGCGTTGCCATGGAGTAACACCATCGTGCTGGTGAATTTTGTACCACCACCAATGCTCATTCTGTGCTTGAGTAAAGCTGCTGACAATTAAAAAAAAGAAAACAAAAAGTTTTGTTTTCAACATAGAGCAAAGTAAAATTTTAGTCCGATAAAAATACTAAACTTCTTCTATTTATGCTTTATAGTTGCTTAATTTTATAAAAGCTTTGAGCTGTTTGGCTTTGTTTCTAATTTCAATTTTGTTCATTTTTGGTTATGTTCTGCAACTACTGGTGTTTGTGCAGGGCGAAAATATCCAAATGTTTCTAATAAGAAGATAGGAATTGTTAATGATCTAAACGTCGTTTTTTTACGTATCCACCTTTAGTAGCGTTTATGCTGCTGTATATAATAAATGCACCGGGATCAATTTTATCAATTTCTCTTTCCAGTTCAGCAATTTCTAATCGAGTAACAACAGTATAAATAATATCTGTTTGTTCTAAGGTACAGCCTTTTTTTCCATAGCCACGCTTGCCAGAGTATACCGTTACTCCTTTACTCATCTTTTCTGTCAGCAAAATCCTAATATCTTCGCTCTCTGGTGAAATGATGGTTAAGCCTGTGTATTCGTCTATCCCTTCAACAACAAAATCAACGGTTTTGGATGCAACAATATAAGTGAGAATAGCATAAAGTGCAATTTCAACGGTAAGAATATAAGCTCCGAATAGGAAGATAATTACATTGAAAATCAATATGATATCGCCCATACTTAAGCCCGTTTTCTTATTCAAATAGATGGCTAGCACTTCAGTCCCATCAATTACAGCACCACCTCTTACGGCGAATCCAATTCCAGCTCCTAAAAAGAATCCGCCAAAAACTGCAATTAATAATTTATCGGTAGTGACTACTGGATAGGGAATGAATTGCAAAGCCAGAGCCAATAAAATTATGGCTACGATGCTTTTCAACGCAAATTGTTTTCCCATTTGAGATAAGCCTAAATATAAAAAAGGGAGGTTGATAAGGACAATTAATATAGCTAAAGAGAATCCGGTTACTTCTCTTGTTAGCAGTGAGATTCCCATTACTCCACCATCGATAAAACCATTAGGTAATAGGAATCCTTTTAGACCAAATCCGGCAGATGCAATACCAATAAGTATCCAAAAACTATCACGTAAAAAGTGGTTAAAATCAACTTGAGCAATTTCTGCTTCGGACAAAAGTAACTTTTGTGAGATTCTTTCTTGATTTTTATCGTGACGTATTTTTAAACGCTTTAGAATAGCTTTCTTAATAATTTTAAGCATACAATTTGCTTTTCTGTAAAATTAATAAGAAATTGATAGAAAATGGATATAATTATAATTATAATCTTCTATATCTGAATAACTTCAAATAGAGTTCTATTCTCTTCGTAGGCTTCTAGCTTACGTTTTACTTTTTCTTTTGTCTCAGTATTAGCAAAAGAAACATTTAAAGCTTGAAGATTCATCTTATAAAGCTCTTTACAACTAAAATCTTGGTTTAGTAATAAGAAATATTCCTGAATTAAAGATGTTGAAAACATTGCAGGATCGTCGGAATTTACTGTGCAGTTTACACCTGCATCAAGTAATTGTCGAATGGGATGAGGATCTCCATTTTTAACTATTCCAAGAGCGTAATTGCTTGTTGGTGAAACCTCTAATGTAATTTTATTATCTATTAAATATTGAATCAACTTGGGGTCTTCTAAGCTTCTAACTCCATGTCCAATTCTTTCTGCACCAAGGTTTTTTATTGCTCCCCATACACTTTTGGCACCTTCTGTTTCTCCTGCATGAGCAACCACTCTTAGGCCATTAGCCTTCGCTTTTTTAAAAGCTTCTGTATATAATTCCGGAGGAAAACCTTGTTCCGGTCCACCAATTCCCAATCCAATAAATAAACCGCGTTTATAGCCTTCAGTTACAAAATCGACTACCGCCATTTGTGTATTTGGCAGTTCGCGGGAAATATCCGGAATGAAGTTGATTTTTATGCCGTATTTTTCAGAGCCCAAACGAATACCTTGCTCTATGGCATCTAAAATAGCATCGGTTTCAAATTTCTGAATGATAAATGAAGCACTGATAAAAGCTTCAGAGTAGACTATGTTTTGTTCAGCCTGATGTTTATAGAATTCGGTTATGATAAAGGTGTAATCTTCCGGGGTTTTTAAAGCGGTTACAGATTTAGTATATACTTCTAAAAAATGGCTAAAGTCTTTAAAAGCGAAAAAACTTTTCCATTCTTCTAGTGAGTTTACCTTAAAATCGACCTTGTTTTTTTGTGCTAAATTGTAAAATGTTTCTGCATGAGTTGCACCTTCAAGATGAATGTGTAGTTCAACTTTTGGCATTTCTTTTACTTGTTCTTTCAGTTTAGCGGGAAGATTGTTTTTATCGAAAATCATATTTTGTTGATGAGTTAATACTTAGTTGAAATTTTGGTGGGCAAATATCGTACAAATTCTGGTTTTTTCCGAATCTTGCTTGTTTAAAATAGTAGCGTATACGACTAATCCATTACTATCTATATCGGAGATATGTAAAAATGTCCTCTAACTATAAGGTAAATTTTTATGACTTGTTGAGTGTAAAACTGCAAAATAAAATGCGGAATTGGGAAATTGTAAAAGAAAAAGTAATTGAAGTCGATTGTTGTTTTTTTACTCTTCCCAATCTAAAAGTAAGTCGAGAATAAATATTTTCTTACTGAAGTTCATTGTTTGAGCACTAAAAAATAAACCTCCTAAAATAGGCATAAACTGAAATCCCATTTGCAATAAAATGTTGTTAGGGCTTTCATTAAATCTAGCTAAAGAGAGCATTAATACGATAACTATCAATATAACAATGAAGGCAATAGAGTTAAATTTCTTCTTTCTTTTGTATTTGATTAGCATTTCTTCAAGTAATTCTTTTGGCAGATGATTTTCTTTAAATTTCTGTCTTTCAGCATAAAGCAGTATACTGTTTTCATTAAGTTCTGCAATTAGTTTTTGTTTGAGTAATTCTGTGTTCATAGGGTGAGAATTTTTAGTAAAAATAAGAAAGTTTTAATTTATATGTTTGTGGTAGATACAGTTTATTTTTCATTTAATCTTTTTGTACTTTTGTAAGTATAAAATCGAACAATTATGCTTTATCCATTAAAATTTGAACCCCTATTTAAAGATAAGATTTGGGGCGGACAAAAGATTAAAACAGTACTGAATAAAGATTTTGGTAATTTGCCCAATTGTGGAGAAATGTGGGCTTTGTCGGGCTTTC
>JAGGWH010000057.1 GCA_021157585.1 Bacteroidales bacterium
AAATATTTGGATTAGAAGGTGCTACCGCGATGGCTAAACGACCTAGTTTCCCTTTTGGAAAACCATTGTGGATCTTGTTCCAGGTTTTCCCTGCATCTGTCGATTTATAAAGTGCACTAGACTCTCCTCCCGATTCGAAAGACCAAGCGGTACGTCTAAATTCCCACATAGAAGCATAAAGCACATTTGGATTTGTTGGATCCATAGCCATATCGGCACAACCTGTTTTTTCATCTACATAAAGTACTTTTTTCCAAGAAACACCACCATCAGTAGTTTTATATACGCCACGGTCTTTGCTATCCGACCAAAGCGCGCCTAAAACAGCAACATATATTTCCTTAGAATTTTCAGGATTAACAATAATATTAGCTATACGCTCTGAGTTCTCAAAGCCTAATTTTGTCCAATTTGAGCCGCCATCATTAGATTTGTAAAGTCCATTGCCAACCGAAACACTATTACGCGGCCAAGTTTCGCCAGTTCCAACATAAATAACATTATCAGGATCATTTGGATCGAGTGCAATAGCACCTATGGATTGACAATAGTCATCAAAAATGGGATTAAAAGTAGTGCCGGCATCATTAGATTTCCAAACACCACCTCCGGATGTACCAGTATAAATAATACGTGGATTTGTTGGATGAACTTCCATATCATTAATACGGCCACTCATTAGTGCCGGACCAATATGTCGTGCACTTAGATCGCCAAACAGACCTTTTGCACTAATAGTTCCAGTCGTTTGTGCATTCGAGTTAAAAGGCAACAAACCGATACTCAAAATAATTGCAAAAAATAATTTCTTTATCATGGTTTTTATGATTTTGTTAATTAAAAAAAGACGTGAAAAGCCTCTCTAAATAATCATATTGAGCGCAGCCAAAATATCTAATTTCAAAGCGTAAAGATTCCTCAGCTTCGCTCGGTACGACTCTATTATCGAATTTTTACAGCCTATTTTATTTCCTCTACAGCAGTTTCAATAGCTTCTTCTTCAGGAAATTCAAAGTCTGCATCATCAATTTCAGGATTTAACTCTATACTATCAAAAGCAATAGTTGAACCTGGCTGACCTTTTAAGCCCTGAGTCATTGAAAATGGCAAATAAATATCACCCACTTCTTGATAATCACTCAACTTAGATTCAGACATTTGACCTTTCATTGGACCGGCTTTAATTTCAGTCTGAACAACAATAGGAACAAAGTTTTCAGTATCGAAGAAATAATAAGAAATATTTTCTTCTTCTTTTCCATCTATAATTACTGGAGTTTTAGTAAGCTTAAGCTTGAATGTTTCCGTACCATCAACTTCTTCTTTTCCTAATAATTCTACTGAGTATCCTTTTTCTTTATAGTTTAAGAATGGATCAGGAAAATCTTTCACCTGACGTTTCATATTATCAGTAGTTTCTTGATCCATTTTTTCAGCTTTCTGAGTCATAAAATTCATGCCCCAAAGTATTTCTCCATTAAAAACACCTTGTTTCATAACTTTACCCTGAAAGTTAATGATAGTCATTTGTTTACCACTTTTCAACCGAATAATTTCTATGGGAATCTCCATTCCTTGCTGATTCATTTTAGCAGTCATTTTCATTCCATCAATACTATTCCAAGCATCAATACCTCCGGTATTTTCAAAATAGTTAGCAATAATTTCATCAGCAGTTTGTGCATTTAATTGAGTGGAGAAACTAACAATCAAAGCAAGAAATAATAATTTTAATGTCTTCATAAGTAAATAATTTTTTTGTGATATTTTTTATTCGCAAGTATTTTACTTGCCCAATATAGTAATTACGATTTGAGAATTACTACTATACGACACACAAATGTGATAAATGTTACAGAATATTACACCTTTTTTAGATTTATTTAACAATAAAAATCTACTCGATTAGACATCTAGGTATTCTGATATGAAAATAATAAAAAATGCTAATATTTATATAGATAGCTGTTTAAATGTAAACAATTTTACTAAATTGCGTTAATTTTCCTGAAAAACGCAATGATATAGATTGATAAACAATCTGTTTTTTATAAACTAAACCCACTTAAAATGAGAAAAAATTATCTGCTTTTTATCTTGATTTTTATCACCTCTTTTGGTTTCTCTCAAAGCATTACTTGGAATGGTTATGAGATATCTTATATTGCTGAAACTAGTTTTGACACTGGCTTAGACGGTAAAGATGTAAACTCCAAATTACAAATTACAAATATCAGTAACACATCACCCCTGCCCCTTTATTTTCAGTTGTATATTGAGGGTCTATCATCTGAAGATCCTATTAGAGATACCCATGGTGATGGTGGCTTTGCTGTATTTCCTAATGGAGGCGGACTTCTTATAGAACAAGGTCAGACGGCATATACTCAAAGCTGGTTGAGTGGAATTTACGAAGGCCGATTTGGAAATATTCCACCTATAGTTGGTGAAACAAAACCTTATAATTTCCATTTTCTTTTTAGCGAATCTAGCGATGCATTAAATGCTGCGGGCTTTCCAAAAAATGAAACTACAGTTGCTGATTTACCCGTAGTTTTAGAGTTTACTAATCACGAGAATTCTGTAGATGTAAGCAATGGCGATCTAAGCATCACTGTTGAAGTTACAACCGATGATACTTTTCCTTTTAGGGTTGAAGTAGTTACGGAATTAAGAGGCTTTATAGGCACTGACCTATTCAATACCATTCGTGTACAAAATGGCAATGGAGGAACAACACCTTATATTTTCAAAGCGAATGTTGCAAACAGAGACGATTGGGTAGTTAGAATCGACAAACCAGATAAGAAAATAGAAATAATAAACGTTGATCCTAACGATCCTAATATTAGCATTACACTAACTCCGTCTATGCAAGGGATTTCTCCTTACGATTTCACTTTACTTAAATCAATAAATACGGCTACAGGTTTTTGGCGCGGTGCAGTATCGGAAAGTGAAGGCACATTCTTAGCTGTTCCTGGTCAAGAAAATTGGAGTTCATCAGGACCTTCTAAAGCAGATTCGAAAATTTACAAATATAGTTTTGATGGAACATTAATTTGGGATTTCGACTTTGAATGGGAAGCTTGGGGTGGAGATATGAGCGAAGACGGTAAAATAGTTATTGTAGCTAGCAACCGTCCTGAAAGCTCAGGAACTTACAACCCTTCCGGCGATGAATATATGCTTGTTATCGATGGCGAGACAGGAAATGTAATGGCTAATATTCCAGGTCTGGAAACCAAAAGTTTAAAAATATCGCGAGATGCTAAATACGTAGCTATTGGATCACAACACGGAACTTTCCATATTTACGATATTGTGAACCACTTAATGCATATGAATGTTGGCGGCTCTAATATTCACGGACAAGTACGAGAAATGTTATGGAGTAGCGACAATACTTCTCTTTACGTGAGTACAGGCGATGGTTATCTAAGAAAATACAGTCTAAACCTATCAGAAACAGTAAGTTCAATAAATACTTGGACAGCATATGCTGGTGGCTGGGCTTTTATAAACGGATTAAATCTAAGCGAAGACTTCAACTATATTACTGTTGGTTCAAAAGACAAAGGACAAACCGTTATAAGCACTACAGATGGAACTGTTCTTTGGGCTAAGCATACGGGGAATTTCGATTCGAAGATTTCTAAAGACGGTAGAAGGTTAGTTACTTTTGGAGGCAAAATATTTGATCTGCTTACAGGAGAATTAACAGGATTTTTAAACCGTACTGCCACAGCTCATTTCTTTAATACAAGCGACTTTATACTAGCTGCAGATAGAGTAACGATAAACGGAGATAATATCCAAAATGGTATTACTGTGCATTCGCTGGAAGGAATTCAGTTAAACAATACGCTTGGAAAAGACCGATTTTATGATACAAATGATTTAAGTTATACTGGAGGCGAGCAAGTGCAATGGTCTTACCTTTCTGATGATGATAGCCGACTTATTGTTTTAAGTCGAGATATGAATACCCTAAACGAAGTAGGCATTTCTATTTATTCTATTGCGAATAATGGAGAAGGACCTTTATCTGTTGAGGATAAACCTACGTTTTCTGATATGATTATGCTCTACCCTAACCCAGCAAATGAAAGACTCAACTTTTTACTTAGCAATAGTTTTATCGATGATATCACTTCTATCCAAATATTAGATATTAGTGGTCGGATAGTAAAAAATATTGAATCTATTCTTCCGCATTTAAGTGTTGATATTAACGATTTAGATACTGGAATTTACCTTGTTAGAGTTCAAACTCTAAACGGAAAATATTCTACTAAACTTGTGAAGAGATAAAATCCTTTAAAAACAATACTGTTGTTTTTTAAAACAAGCGAAATCTATCAAAAAAATATGATGAGTTTCGCTTGTTTAATTTTACACTATACTCCTTAAGGTATATTTAATAAACATAAAATTTATTACTTATTCTTATAAACTATCTTACCTCCAATTACCGTATAATTAATAAGTGTATTAGGAATAGCCGAATCTTCACATTCCATAATATCCTGATTTAAAACCACAAAGTCGGCAAATTTCCCCTTTTCAATACTACCTTTAAGCTGCTCTTCAAATGCTACCTTGGCAGCCCAAATAGTCATTCCTTTTAGAGTTTCTTCACGACTTAAAGCATTTTCTATCTGAAAACCATCGGCAGGATAGCCACTTATATCTTTTCTTACAACAGCTGCGTAAAAAGTTAAAAGAGGATCTATTTTCTCAATTGGGAAATCAGTTCCAAGAGGAATCCAATTATTTTGATTTAACAATTGTTTGTAAGCATATCCACCCTTTATCCTTTCCGAACCTACTCTCTCATCTGCCCAATACATATCTGATGTGGCATGAGTTGGTTGAACGGAAGGGATTATCGAGTACTTTCCAAAAAGATCAAAATCTTTCGGTGCGATTATCTGAGAATGTTCAATTCTCCAACGTTTATCGTTTTTAGACTGTAAAGCTTCGCCATAAATGCGCAATATAACTCTAACTCCTGAGTCTCCAATAGCGTGGGTTGCAAGCTGATAATTACTTTCTAAAGCTATTTTACTTATTTTGCGATAATAATCCTCTTTCTCTATCATTAAACCATAATTTCGGGGATCATCGGAATAAGGCTCTAACATACAAGCACCACGCGATCCAAGTGCTCCGTCGGCATATATTTTAATAGAACGTACCGTAAGCTTATCAGTAACATATGGACCTTTTGGTAAGAAATAATCAAAATTTTCTTGACTTGGATCTAACATTGCATTAACACGAATACTTAAATCGTTTGATTTTTGCAGACTATCAATTAGCTGTACAGCCTGTAGACTAAGCCCCGCATCTGTTACTCCGGTTAAACCCACAGCAAAACAATTTTCCTCTGCTGTTTTCAATGCTTTTATTTTTGCTGATAGACTAGGTTCCGGAATTAAAGAACGTACTAAATTCATAGCATTATCGATTAAAATCCCACTTGGTTCTCCATTTTTTAATACTACTTCTCCCCCATCAACAAATGTTTCTGAAGTTATTTTTGCCATTTCAAGTGCCTTGCTGTTAACCCAAGCGGCATGTCCGTCAATACGAACTAAATATACCGGAATTTCAGGAAATAGCTTATCCAATCCTTCTTTAGATGGGAATTTAAGTGTCGTCCAATCGTTTTGATCCCAGCCACGACCTAAAACCCAAGTGTTTTGTCGCTCTTTTTGAAAACTATCCAACAAGTTTAAGATTTCTTCTTCCGATTGAGTTTCAAATAGCTGCGCTTCGGTTTGAATTCCTTGTCCATAACCGGAGAAATGAGAATGAGCGTCAATAAATCCCGGATAAACATATTGTCCATCAAGATTAATAATTTCTTCTGCTTGATATTGAGAACATATTTCATCAGTCGTTCCAACAGCTACAAATTTTCCGTTTTTAACAGCAAATGCTTCAGCAATGTTAAAGTCTTGGTTTACAGTATAAACTTTAGCATTTTTTACAATTAAGTCTACTTCTTCCTTAGTGCTGCAAGCGGTTGTCATAGTTATTACGATAATTAATAAATAAAGATGTGTCTTTTTCATAATTATTAAATTTAGTGTTTTCTATAACGGTTAATATTTTGTCGATGGAAGCAAAAGCAGCAAATATTTCATTTTCTTTTTCTATAATAAATTCTCTTCTTTTACTGTCATAATAGGCTTTTAACGGCATAGATTGCTTTGTATTAGCACTAATACCTTTTCGGATTAAAGCTCTTTTTAGCCATTCAATTTCTATGGAGTTACCTTCAATATTTAAAACATCTACTGATTTTATATTCTGGATAAAATGCGCTGTCTTTAAATCAAAAGATAGTATATCGTTTGAAAAAGCCTTAGAAATAGCACCCTTTAAAACTAAATCTTCGGGGATTCCAGTTTGGACTTTATTCTTTTCGGGAAGAAGCCATATTAAATCGGCCATTTTCAATGCCAATTCTAAATCGTGAGTAGACAAAATAATACCAACATTTTTCTGATGAGCAATTTTACGAAGCTCCGCCAATATAGCCATCTTTGAAGGGAAATCAAGAAAAGCCGTTGGTTCATCTAATAAAATTAATGGAGTATCCTGAGCAAGAGCTTTAGCAATTAATACTTTTTGTTTTTCGCCATCACTCAACTCAATAAAATTACGATTAGCCAAACTCTGTAATGATAGTAGATTTATTGCTTCATCAACCTTCTCCCTATCCTTATTATTTATTTTTCCCCAAAAATTAGTATAAGGAAATCGTCCCATAGCTATCAACTCCTTAACGGTCATATTTGGAATATAAACACTCTCTGTTAAAACAATACTTAAGTTTTTTGATAGTTGTTGACTATCATAATTTTTAATAGAAGTCCCATCTAGTAGAATGTCTCCGCTCAAGCTGTTAAGCTCCGCACTAAAGCTTCGTAAAAGAGTAGATTTACCAACACCATTGGGTCCAATTAAACAGCAAAGCTCCCCTTTCTTTAGCTGTAAATTAAGGGATGACTGTATTTCTACCTGCTTATTTTTTTGGGTATAACCAATAGATAAATCCTTAGTTTCTAAAATATTTTTATCTGAGCTTATCAAAATCCTATTTGTTTTCGTTTAATAATTAAATAGATTACCAAAGGAGCTCCAAATAGCGAAGTGATTACATTTATTGGTAATACATCTTGGAAAAAAGGCATTCTTGCCAAAAGATTACAAGCAAGGGATGTTATAGTACCGAGCAATAAAACTGCCGGTATTAATTGCTTATGATCTGAAGATTTAAAAAGTAATCGAGCTAAATGAGGTGTAGCTAATCCAATAAAAGCGATGGGACCTGTAAAAGCGGTAATTATCGCTGTTAGATAACCCGAAAGAAGAATTAACTGCCACCGAACTCGCTTTAGATTTACACCTAAATTTTGTGCGTAAGACTCTCCCAAAAGCATTGCATTCATTGGTTTTATAAGTAATGATGATAAAAATAAAGCAGGAAAAACTAAGATAATAAATAGTACTAACTGACTATTCTGAACATTGGCAAAACTACCCAATCCCCAAATAACAAATGCGTGAACTTCTCCTTGCTGACCAACAAAATTTAATAGTCCGATTATAGATGAGACAGCATATCCTACCATTATTCCAATAATAAGCAGAGATGCATTATTTTTTACTTTTTTTGCTGCCAACAAAACAATAAACAAAACCAAGAAAGCTCCAATAAAAGCGGCTAAATGAACTCCAAGTTCATTCAATATATTTGAGCCTATAAAACCTGTTCCTATTCCGGAACCCAATGTTAACAAAGCTACACCAAGACTAGCACCAGAACTAATTCCTAAAATAGATGGTCCGGCTAAAGGATTACGAAAAAGTGTTTGCATTTGTAATCCGGCTAATCCCAAAGATGAACCTGCTAAAATAGCTGTAACAGCTTGCGGCATTCGTGATTCTAAAATTATGTGTCGCCAAACAATCTCATTTTCGGGGGTATTTGTATCAAAAAAATGAAGAAATACAGCAGAAGGAACCGATACTGAGCCAATAGCTAAGTTTAAGAATATCAACCCAAGCAAAAATATGCTTAGGATAATGTAAATAAAACGTATGCTTTGATTTCTATCACTCACTGTACAAAAGTGCAATTTTTTATCTGTTTTTCAAATGCTAGTTTTTTTTAATTTAGCCAAAAGACTTTATTATGATATTAATTGCCGATAGCGGTTCTACAAAAACAGATTGGATTTTAATAGATTTAAAATCCGGACGGCGTACTTATTTTGAAGGAATAGGACTAAATCCCTATCATTCAAATAGTAATAGCATTAATAAAGAGGTTCTGCAATTATTCAAATCTATAGATACATTAAAAGTTTCTCATATATATTTTTATGGTGCCGGTTGCTCAACAAAATCAACTAAACAAGTTATTATAGATGGTTTGATGAACCTTTTTTCTAATTCTAAAATTGAAGTGTACCATGATTTAGAAGGAGCAGCACGATCTTTATGCAAAAATACAGAAGGAATTGCCTGTATTTTAGGAACCGGATCAAACGCAACACATTTCGACGGTAAAAAAATAATAGATAGTGCGGTATCCTTAGGTTATCTTTTAGGTGATGAAGGATCAGGCAATGCTATGGGAAAAAAACTCATTCACTCTATTTACCTTAAAACAGCACCTGATTTAATTATTCAAGATTTCGAAAAAACATTTAATCTGACACTTGAAAAATTACTTATAGAAATTTATCAGAAGCCCTACCCTAACAGATTCTTAGCTTCGTTTACAAAATATATAAATCAAAATAAAAATAATCCGTTTATCTTAGAACTGATACATAAAACTTTTGAGGAATTTACTCAGTTGGTTATTCTTCCATTAAATCCCGATAAAAAGTTAACTGTTCATTTTACGGGTTCTATTGCTTGGTTCTTTAAAGATGAATTGGAATTTATTATTAATAAATCAGGATTTATTTTAGGCCGTATTACTCAAAAACCCATTGACGATTTAGCAGAATATCATTTACTCAATATTTAAAACAATATTTTTTATAAAAAAACATTATTAAGAAACAGCTGATATGACTCCACTTATGCAAACCACCTCTGAGCAAAATTTAAATTATAACAGATGAAACTATCGGTAATCATAGTTAATTATAATGTGGAGTTTTATCTTGAGCAATGCCTTTTATCTGTTCAAAAAGCTTTAAAAAATATTGAAAGCGAAATTTGGGTAGTTGACAATAATTCTGTTGATTATTCTATTAGAATGTTAAAAAGTAAATTTCCCGATGTTCATATAATAGAGAATAAAATAAATGCAGGCTTTTCTGTTGCCAATAATCAAGCCATACAGCAAGCTAATGGCGAATATATCGTTTTACTTAATCCCGATACTATTGTTGAAGAAGACACCTTTAGCAAAGCTTTAGATTATATGTGTAAAAACCCTAATGTAGGTGGCTTAGGTGTTAAAATGTTAGATGGGAAAGGTAATTTTTTAGCAGAGTCTAAACGTGGTTTACCAACCCCGCAAGTAGCTTTTTATAAGATATTTGGCTTATCAAAACTATTTCCTAAATCAAAAATTTTCGGACGTTATCATTTAGGTTTTCTCGACAAAGAAAAAATACACGAAGTTGATATTCTTGCAGGAGCATTTATGTTAATACCAAAAAAAGTTTTAGAAGAAATTGGTTTACTCGACGAGCGTTTTTTTATGTACGGTGAGGATATTGACCTATCCTACAGGATAACAAGCGCAGGATATAAAAATATTTATTTTCCTAAAACGAGTATTATTCATTTTAAAGGAGAAAGCACAAAAAAAGGTAGTATTAACTACGTATTTGTTTTTTACCGCGCCATGATTTTATTCGCTCAAAAGCATTTCTCCACTAGCCATGCCAAGCTTTTTAGTTTTCTTATCAATATCGCTATTTATGCTCGCGCATCTATTGCTCTTTTATTTCGCTTCTTTAGACGTATATATCTTCCTATTTTAGATATTATACTGCTTTTTGGGGGGATCTATTTTATTCAGGATTATTGGGAAAAAACCTACTTAACTGAAAATGCCTACCCTTGGTATTATATAACTTATGTTCTACCTGTATATATTATCATATGGACAATATCATCTTGGTTTAGTGGAGCTTACGACCGCCCATATAATACTTGGAAAAGCATTAAAGGTATGGGCTTTGGAACTATAATAATTTTAGTTTTTTATGCTCTTCTTCCGGAATCTCTTCGTTTTAGCAGAGCAATAATTTTATTTAGTACTATTTGGGGAATGTTTTCTTTTGCTTTATTACGTGGAGTTTTAAACTTATTAAAACTCAGCGATTTTACTCAAAATATTTCTAATGAAAAACGAGTTGCTATTTTGGGCGAGATAAGCGAAGCAAAACGTGTTGCAGAACTTCTAAGAACATCACCATATCCTCCGGGATTTATTGGTGTAGTAAATTCCAAAATATCAAACACATTTCACGAGGGAGTAATTGGCAATTTAAAGCAATTAGAAGATTTAATAACCATATACAGAATAAACGAATTAGTATTTTGCTCCGACAGTCTTAATGCTTCAGAAATTATAGAGCATATGACACACTTAGATTCAGCTAAGATTGCGTTTAAAATAGCACCTCACAAAAGCTCGGCAGTAATTGGGAGTAAGAGCATCTCTCAAGCTGAGAATCTGTATATGATTGACATTGACGGCATTCTGAAGCCAAACAATAAAAGAGCCAAAAGATTATTCGATATTATATCAGCTTTAAGCTTATTAATAATTAGTCCTGTTTGTGTCTGGTTTGTAAATCAAAAAGCTTCCTTTTTTTCAAATATATTAAAAGTACTGTTTGGGTTTAAAAGTTGGGTCGGTTACGACCTGTCGGCTTACTCTTCGCAAAAAGACCTTCCTCTAATAAAAAAGGGTATTTTGTTTCCAAAAGATGCATTTCCCGACAAGAAAATTTCTAATGATATTTCGGCAAAACTAAATTTGATGTATGCGCAAGATTATAAACTAAAAAATGATTTCCAAATTTTACGAAAAGCTTGTAAATATTTAGGACGTAAAATTTAATTATGTCTATGTTTGCTTGCCTCAAACATTAAAATACCACCCGCAACACTAACATTTAAAGATGCAATGCTTCCTGTCATAGGTATTCTCACAAACTCATCTAAAAGAGGAAGATAAATATCTGAAATTCCATCTTCTTCAGATCCCAACATCAAAGCTAAGGGCTCATTGTAAGTTTCTTCATAATAAGCTTTTTTGGCTTTTTCCGAAACCCCAACTATTTTTAAACCGCTTTCTTTTAAAAATTTCAAGTCGTCTTGAAGAAAACGTGCTCTACAGACAGGAATTTTATGTAATGCTCCGGCAGATGTTTTAATAGCATCAGCATTTATTGCTGCTGCTCCCCTAGCGGGAATTAAAATAGCATCTACTCCTGCACATTCGGCTGTACGCGCCAAAGCACCAAAATTACGAACATCAGTTATTCTATCTAAAACCAGTATAAAAGGAGTTTTTCCTTGCTCATAGAGCATAGGGATTAGCTGTTCAATATCTTGATACTGAATAGAGGAAATAAAAGCAACTACACCTTGATGATTCTTGCGAGTTAAACGATTAATTTTTTCAATCGGAACAAGAGAAAAAGGAATCCCTCGCTTTTTTACCAATTGATAAAGCTCATTATAAAGATCACCCTTTAAACCTTTCTGAATAAATACCTTATCAATTTCTTTTCCTTCATGAATTGCTTCTATAAGGCTTCTAATACCAAAAATCATAAGTTGTTTGTCCATGCGCTGCTTTTTTGGCAAAAATACGCTTTGTATTCAGCTTAAACAAGTGAAATAATATTACCGAAATTGAATAGTTTTCATCTTAACTCTTAACTAAATATCTGTTCTCCAATTTTCAACTATTCCCTGCCAGCTGGGCTCATAATGAGCTTGGCGAAATAGGCGAAAATCGTTATGAGTAAAAGGGTTATCCTCTCTAGTAAATTGAAAACGTAAACCGTTATAAAATGCATCCAAACCGTATTCCCAGACTTCTCTATCTTTAAATTTATAAACCTTATCAGGAGCACCATAAATCATAAAAATCATTCCCCTATCTGTTTTCCAACCTTCTTTATAGGAAGTAAAAAGCTCGTTAGCACGTTGTACACGACTATAATAAGTACGCATCATATCTTCACTCCTATCTTGCTTACGCGATTTAAAATACCAAAACTTTTCCACAGCCTTTTCCGGCTCCATACTCATCATATCCTCAAATTCCCATCGTGGATTTAAATAACGCAAAGTAAATAAACGCTGTGCATCAGTAGCAACATACGGAAACTCCTTAAAGAATTTGAATACAGCAAAACCTCTTTTTTCTTCAGCTTTTAAATGAAAAAGATAAATACCTAAATCTTTAAATGTCAATGGAGCTGATTTTCCATTAATAATTTCAATTTTGAAAGGATTAACATTTTCTAAGTTTTTTAATTCGTTAGGCTTTACCGGAGCAAAAGGAACTACTGCCGGCGAAAATTTTGGAGCATACCAACTGATATATAATTCTTTTATAGAAAGATCGTTGACTTTAATTTGTAGTTTTTCATTCTCTCTCACAAAATTATCCCAATGAATGCTACCGTCTTCATTTAAAAGCATAAAATTTTGCTCTGAATAAGGCACTCCTTTTTGAATATTACTTCTCGATGTAAAAGCTTTAGTCCCAGATTTATTTTCTATACCGGAGAACAAAACATACTCACCACTAGCTTGTGTGTGAAGTTTTATTTTAAAAGACTTATAATTTTCACTTTTATCAGGACTATCAGTTAAACTAATACGTCCTTGCTGAAGAACCTCTTTTTCTTTGTTTGCATCGATTAAACTATAATCAAAAATATAGTTTTTTAGCACCTCTGTCTTTGATTCACCACTTGCAACAGCTAAAGCATTTAGGTTTACCTGAACAAATAACTCCGAAATACTATCGTTTGCATTAAATACCTTTGATTGAAAAATATTTCCCGGATAATCCTGTTGATAAAGTTTAGCATAATTAAGTTGCGAATATTTATTGGTAGCACAGGAAGAAAAAATGGCTACCAAGCTTAATATAAAGAAAGTCTTTTTAAACATAGCTTGAAATTTTTAAAAGAAAATTCAATAATTATGCCAGATTACGATTTTATGTAAAGTAATTGAATTTTTTTTGAACTGCTTTTAATTTAGCTTTGCATTTAAAACCCAATAATGAAATTTATAGGACTACTTTCTGACACTCATTCCTATTATCATCCTAAGATAGAAAGCTTTTTTAAAGATGTTGATGAAATATGGCATGTTGGTGATATTGGTGACCCCGAAATTTACACTCGATTGAGCCAATTTAAGCCTATTAGAGCCGTTTATGGAAATATTGATGGTATTGAAATACGCTCAAAATTAAAAGAGATTGAGATTTTTTATTGTGAAAACGTAAAAATCTTTATGACTCATATTGGAGGCTACCCCGGTAGATATCAAGCAGGAATAAAAAAGAAACTTCAAAAAGAGCAAGTTCAGCTATTTATCAGCGGTCATTCGCACATCTTAAAAGTTATGAATGATAAATCTTTAAACCTTCTTCATATGAATCCTGGAGCTGCCGGTATGCAAGGAATACATAAACGCATAACATTTTTACGTTTTAAAATTGAAGGTGATAGAATTGAAGATTTAGAAGTCTTTGATGCCCCACGAAAATTAAGCTAACGTATTCTATCCATCGATTTTACAAGCTTATCGTCTTTCTTAACACCTCTGAATGCCAATACCAAAAACATTAAAATAAGGGCAGGAATAAAACTATTAAAATTATAAATCGCTCGGGTCATTAATTTATCTTCAAGTGTAGGAATATATCCAAAGAAAAATCCTCCTAAAACAAAAAGCGATATAAAAATATTTACCTTTATCCATAGCAGTTGAGTTTTTCGATTCTTATAAAGAAAAATAGATACCACAGCAAAAATTGTAATTAATACTAATCCTGCTACCAATGGCCAAGTAAAATAATCATCAAACGGACTTTTCTCCCCGGGAATAAGATTTTCTATATAAAGGCTATGGAAATGCAATGTAACAGTATCGCCATAAAATTTAGCCAAAGGCATTTTGTTAAATGGTATAAGCATAATGGTACTTACCAAAGCCGCTAATGCTAAATATACCGATTGAATTCTTTGAATCATTTTGTAATATTTTTTATAAAGCAAAGATAAGGGCAATTATTTTTATAGAAAATATCTTTTTTTACATTTTGTGTTTTATTTTTTGTACTTTCGCATTTCAATTATCCCAACTTATTTCGAGAAAAATTCAATTTACCAATTTCTGTAAATTATTTCAAAATACAATTAAAGAACATTTAAACAATTATCATGTACGATATTATCGAACTCAACGGGAAACTTGTTTCCGAGTTGAAAGAAATAGCAAAACAACTTAACGTCGCTAAATACGAAAAGTTTACTAAACAAGATTTGATATACAAAATCTTAGACCAACAAGCACTTAATCCTAGTACCGAGATTCTAGAAAAAGAAAAAAGCGAGGCAAAAAAGAATGTAAGAACAAAACGCCAACGTATTCAGAAAAAACCTGAAGGTTCTTCTATTCCTTCTAAAGTCCCTACAAAAAAGCCTAGAGATTTAAAAGAAAACAAGAATAACTCCGAATCAAAAGACACTAAACAATCTGAGCCGAAAGAACATACGAAAAATACTGTTAACAAAGAAGTTAAGCAAAAACAAGAGGCTGAGAAAAAAGAAGTAAAAGAAGACGTTTCAGAAACTAAGGTTAAAACAAAAGAAAATACGCCTTCAAAAATTAACAAGCCTAATCCACGACCAAGAGCACGTAAAAAGGTTGAACCCATTAATAAAGCATCAGAAGATACAAAGCCTAAAACGGAAGTAAAAGAAACTGCAAAAGAGACTTCTACTCCCGAAAAAGTAACTGATGAAAGCTATAGCGAAATCCAACAAGCTATTAGTATTTCTACGGATAAAAAAGAAACTGTTGAAAAAGCAGAAAATAATATTAAGCCTAAAGCTGAACGCCCTGAACGTAATTCTAAGCCTCAGGTTGAAAAACCAAAGTTTGCCCACGAATTTGACGGCATCATAAATAGCGAAGGTGTTTTAGAAATTATGCCCGATGGTTATGGTTTTTTAAGGTCTTCGGATTATAATTATCTTAATTCTCCCGACGACATCTACGTATCACAATCGCAAATCAAACTTTTCGGTCTAAAAACAGGAGATACTATTGAAGGAACTATCCGACCTCCAAAAGAAGGAGAAAAATATTTTCCCCTAATAAAAGTACAATATATCAATGGTAAACTGCCGGAAGATGCTCGCGATAGAATTCCTTTTGATTACCTCACTCCGCTTTTTCCATTTAAGAGATTTAATTTAACCGGACATGAAGAGGAAAATATTTCGACACGTTTAATTGATTTATTTTCTCCAATCGGAAAGGGTCAACGTGGTTTAATTGTAGCTCAGCCAAAAACCGGTAAAACAGTTCTTTTAAAAGATGTAGCTAATGCAATAGCAGCAAATCATCCGGAGGCATATTTAATGATCTTACTTATTGACGAACGCCCCGAAGAAGTTACCGATATGAAACGTAATGTTAATGCAGAGGTAATCGCATCTACTTTTGATGAACCGGCTGACAGGCATGTTAAAATTGCTAATATCGTTTTAGAGAAAGCCAAAAGAATGGTAGAATGTGGACACGATGTGGTTATTTTATTAGATTCTATCACTCGTTTAGCAAGAGCTTATAATACCGTTAGTCCTTCTTCCGGAAAAGTATTATCCGGTGGTGTTGAAGCTAATGCCTTACAAAAACCTAAGCGTTTCTTTGGTGCTGCACGACAAATTGAAAATGGAGGATCTTTAACTATTATTGCAACTGCTCTTACAGAAACAGGATCAAAAATGGACGAAGTAATTTTTGAAGAGTTTAAAGGAACAGGAAATATGGAACTTCAATTAGATAGAAAATTATCTAATAAACGAATCTATCCTGCTATTGACATTGTTGCCTCCAGTACTCGCCGCGACGATTTACTTGTTGAAAAAGAATTACTTCAACGTTTATGGATTTTAAGAAATCATTTAGCCGATATGAACCCTATAGAAGCTATGGAATTTATTAAAGAGAAAATCAAATTTACAAATAGTAATGAAGAATTTTTGATTTCTATGAATGGATAACTTGCTATAAATCAAGATATAACCGCTTTTCAATTAGATTAGCGGTTTTTTTTATTTAAAATAATTTATAATTCATTTCTTCTATAAAGTTGTATTATGAGATAAAGTCATAAATAACTTCAACTTAATCAGTTTTTTTATACTTTTATTAAAAAAATATATCGATGAAAATCAAATTGTTTCTTGTTCTTTTAATAAGTGTACTTCTATTCTCCTGTAATTCAATTCCCAAAACGGGACCTTTTGAAACCGAAAAAATTATTGTTGGTTTTGGACCCGAAGACATTGTTTTAGATAGTATTAGTTCGTTTAAGAATAATCGGTTATTGGTGAGCTGTAATACTAGAAGAAACAGTGATTCCATAACTACCGGTATATATTGGATTGATTTAAAAACAGATTCGGTATTTGAGTTTGAAAGACTATATGAGCCACCTAATTTGGTATTTCATCCGCATGGTTTTGATTTGGTTATGATTGATTCCGTTCCTCGTTTATTTATAATTTCTCATGATGACGAAAATAATGTACATCCAATAATTCGTTATAAAGTTTTAGACAAATCTTTAATCTTTGAAGCTGCCTATCAAAACCCTCTATTTATTTCGCCCAATGATATTTTTGCTTTAAATGATGGTTCTTTTTTCATTACCAACGATGCCGGAAAACGACATAGTTTAATGGAGCAAGTTTTCAAATTAAAACGCTCATCGGTAGTTTATTTTCCTAAAAATTTAAAGCCTTATTATATCGATAAGGAACTAAGCTATGCAAATGGAATTTATTTTGATAAGCCTAATTTATACGTAAGCACAGTTCTTCAGAACTCAATTTTTAAATTTACAATCAAAAATAACCAATCTACTGATAAAAAGAAACTTACAGAGATTATCGGAGGTGATAATATAACTAAATACAAAGATAAATTTATTGTTGCAGCTCACCTGAATTCGATAGCGTTTTTGCGTCATGCTAAAAATACAAAAAACCTCTCTCCTTCGGTAATTTATCAATTCGATCCAATAAATGGAGATAAGAAAGTATTATTTTCTGATGATGGAGAATTAATTAGCGCAGCCTCAACAGCTATCCGATACGGAGACTATCTTTATATTTCACAGGTCTTTGATAATTTTGTTTTGAAAGTGAAAATGAAATAACAGATAGACTTTTCTTAAGTACTGCTGATCAATATAATAGCAAGTGGGTGATGTTGCCTCACTCCCTACTCTGTACTGTTCAAAATATCTTCAGCTAAAGCTTTATAATTCATACCTCCAAAATTTCCCGAACTCATCAAAAGCAAGTTCATTTTAGACCATTCTTGGGTTAATAAAAATTCTTGAAGCTGAGAAGCATCTGTAAATACCATTAAATTGTCATTATCAAAAGCTTGCTTTACTTCATCTGCAGAAATTGAAGGTAGCTTTTTATGTTCCAAAGTATGTGGATTAAAATAAACTATAGGGATATCGGCTTTATCCATAGTGCCGGCATATTGCGAAAGAAAAGCTTTATTTAAACTGCTAAAAGTGTGCAATTCCATACAAGCCAATAATTTACAATCACCAAACTGTTCTTTTACAGCAGATGTAGTTGCCTTTAATTTAGATGGAGAATGAGCAAAATCTTTATAAATAACCGTATTCTTATTCTTTCCAATAAGCTCTAAGCGATTAGATGTGCCGGCAAAAGAAGTTATTGCATTAAAAAAATCAGTAGGATCTACTCCCAAAGCCTGACAAACATAACGTGCACCATTAATATTCTGTAAATTATGCTTTCCAAAGACCTGTAATTCATATCGCTTAGCCTCATAAATAATAAATGTTTTGCCTTCTTTTATAATTGAATCACATTCGTGATAAGCAAACGCATTTATATCTTTCCTCCTATTTTTTGCAAGTTCAACCACATTTTTATCGCTCGAAGAGAATACTAATGTTCCATCTTTTTCTATTAAACTTATAAATATTGCAAACTGTTCTTTATAATTCTCAAAAGTTGGAAAAACATTCATATGATCCCAAGCAATTCCACTCAACAATGCAATATTAGGCTTATAGAGATGAAATTTGGGCCTACGATCAATAGGCGAACTCAAATACTCATCTCCTTCTAACACCATTATCTTAGATTCATCAGACAACTTAACCATAACTTCAAAACCATCTAATTTAGAGCCAACCATATAATCGGGCGAATAGCCCAATTCTTCTAACACATGCAATACCATAGCAGTAATGGTAGTTTTTCCGTGACTGCCACCTATAACCACTCTAATTTTATTTTTTGATTGCTCATACAAATATTCAGGATAAGAATAAATAGGTAAGCTTAATTCTTTAGCCCTTAAAAGTTCAGGGTTATCTGCCCTTGCGTGCATCCCTAGAATTACGGCGTCTGTATTTACAGATAGTTTTTCAGGAAACCATCCAAATGATTTTGGCAATAAACCATATTTATCCAAACGAGATTTTGAAGGTTCAAAAATCTCATCATCGGAACCGGTAACTATATTTCCCTTTAAATGCAGAGCTATAGCTAAATTATGCATTGCCGCTCCACCTATGGCAATAAAATGAATTTGCATCAGACTTTGATTTTGTTTTAAGCGAAGTTATATAGATATAAAACCGTAAATTAGTAAAAAACCTAATTTTGTTAACAGGGAATTTTTAATTAAATCAAGCTTTAAAAAATTACAAAAAAAGTCCCATCTCGCAAATGCAAGATGGGACCCGTAGAATATTAATCGGAAAAAAGAATTACTTCTTCTTTTCTGATTTTTCCATTGCTGTTTTTAATGCACTTAATTCTCCTGCAATATCTCCAAGAGTTGTGCTCTCGTTGCTTTCGTTAACTTTTTTAACAGCTGAGCGCTTAGACTTGGTAGAAGATTTTCTGGAAGGAGTATCGGTTTTCTCAGTTTTTTCATCTTTCCAAGTGAAAGTATGAGAAAGAATGATTTTTTTATTCTCTTTCGAAAATTCGATAACTTTAAAATCAAGAACATCATCAACTTTTAAGTTGCTGTTATCTTCTTTCTTAGCGTGACGAGATGGAGCGAAGCCTTCAACACCGTATGGTAATGCAACTACAGCACCTTTATCATTAGCACTAATAACAGTACCTTTTTGAATAGAATTAATTTCGAATACAGTCTCAAATACATCCCAAGGGTTTTCTTCTAATTGCTTATGGCCTAAAGAAAGTCTTCTGTTTTCTTCGTCAACATCCATAACAACTACTTCTAAAGTTTCTCCAATCTTAGTAAATTCTGCAGGATGCTTAATTTTCTTCGACCAGCTTAAATCAGAAATATGAATTAAACCATCAACTCCTTCTTCTAATTCAACAAAGATTCCAAAGTTTGTGAAGTTACGTACTGTAGCTTTATGCTTAGAGTTAACAGGATATCTTTTCTTAATATCAGTCCAAGGATCAGGAATTAATTGTTTCATTCCTAAGGACATTTTACGCTCTTCGCGATCTAAAGTAATAATAACAGCTTCTACTTCATCATTAATTTTAACAAAGTCGTGAGCAGTTCTTAGATGCTGTGACCAACTCATTTCAGATACATGAATCAAACCCTCAACACCTGGTTGAATTTCAACAAATGCACCGTAATCGGCAATAACAACAACTTTACCTTTAATCTTATCACCAACTTTTAATTCTGTATCTAAAGCATCCCAAGGATGAGGAGTTAATTGTTTCAATCCTAATGCAATACGTTTCTTATTCTCATCGAAATCAAGAATAACAACATTAATCTTTTCATCTAATTTAACAACTTCTTCAGGATGATTAATTCTACCCCAGCTTAAGTCAGTAATATGAACTAAACCATCAACACCACCTAAATCGATGAATACACCGTAAGAAGTAATATTCTTAACGATACCTTCAAGTACTTGACCTTTTTCAAGTTTAGCAATAATTTCAGCTTTTTGTGCTTCTAATTCATCCTCGATAAGAGCTTTATGAGAAACAACAACATTTTTAAATTCGTGGTTGATTTTCACAACTTTGAATTCCATATTTTTACCTACGTAAATATCGTAATCACGAATAGGTTTAACATCGATTTGAGAACCAGGTAAGAAAGACTCTATTCCAAATACATCTGCAATTAAACCACCTTTTGTACGACTCTTAACAAAACCTGTAATGATTTCGTCATTATCGTAAGCTGCGTTTACTCTATCCCAAGAACGTAGTGTACGTGCTTTTTTGTGAGAAAGAATTAACTGTCCACTAAGGTCTTCCTGACTTTCAACATATACTTCTATAGTATCACCAACTTTTAAATCTGTTTTATATCTCAATTCAGATAAAGAAATAACACCATCAGATTTAAAGCCAATGTTAACAATTACTTCACGATTATTTTTACCAACAACAATACCATCAATTACCTCATGCTCATTTACTGATTTTAAAGTCTCAGTATAAGCACTTTCTAATTTTTCGCGTTCTGCTTTAGTATAAACTTCTTGTTTTTTTCCAAAAGAATCCCAGTCAAATTCTTCTTCAACTTTTTCTTCTTTTGTTTCAGAAACAACTTCCTCTTTAACTTCTGCTGCAACTTCTTCTTTAGTTTCGACTTTAACTTCTTCTTTAGTTTCAGCCTTAACTTCTTCTTTGGTTTCAGCCTTAACTTCTTCTGTAGCCTCAGTTGCTTCAGCTTTTGTTACTTCCTGATTTTCAGCAACATTCTCTGCTGTTTCTTCAACTTTTTTTTGTTCTTCACTCATATGTGATTTTATGTCTATCGACACACTGTGGTTAATGTCCTTGTCCCAATTACACAAACTCACCAACCGGGTTAATAATCAATTAATTAAACTTTTTTCTAATCGGGCTGCAAAAGTAAATATTTTTTATTGATTTAACAACCAATAATAAGTGTTTTTTGAAATTCCAAATCAATTGATTTTCAACGCAATTACAAAGTGAAAATTGAGATTTATATTAAAAATGATAATGTATTTATTTGATACGACTACACACTAACAATGTCTACTTTAAAAATCCACTTTTCACTAATTTTTTATCCCTCTAATAATTTAACTAATAATAAAATTAATGTACATTTGACCAAAAATTATAAGATGCTTGATTTTACTACAACCCTACGTGTACGCTATTCCGAAGTTGATCCATCGGGATTTGTATATAACGGACATTATGCTACTTTTTACGAAGTTGGAAGAACAGCTGCCATAAAACAAATGGGATTAAGCTATAAAGAAGTTGAAGAAAGAGGTGTTGTTATGCCATTGATTTATCAAAATATGCGCTTCTACTCCCCTGCTTTTTACGATGATTTACTAACTATTAAGGTGATTATCAAAGAAATGCCCAAAGCCAGAATCACATTTTTTTATGAAATATATAACGAAGCCGGGGAAAAAATAAATACCGGAGAAAACGCTTTAGCTTTTATAGATAAAGAAACGTATCGCCCATTACGTGCTCCCGCTTGGTTTGTTGAACTTTTTCAAAAGGAATTAGACAAAAGAGGCTAAGTCTGCTTTTCTGCAATATAAATCCCCACCCCCGATTTTGTTGATATTTTTTTTGCATTACCAAAATGCAATTCCAATTCTTTACAAAAGTTTTGCTTAAAGAATTTATAATCACTTCGTTCCATAAACTCCAAAAGGCGTACAAATAGTGGTGTTTCTCCAATAAAATCATGAATAACAATATGCTTACGCGATACTCTATACATTTCGCGCAACATATTAGCTCTCTTGTCTTCTTTTACACCATGCAGCACAAAAGATGCAGTAACAATATCGAAGGAATTGTCGGCAAATTGCTCTAAATTCTCGGCATCACCCTGAAGAAATTCCATATTTGGATAATTATTTTTTGCTTGATTTAACATTTTACCGGCAAAATCAACACCAACGACCTTAGATGCACCTCTACTTTTAAAATTAGCTGCCCAAGCTCCTGTTCCTGTACCAAGATCCATCACATCTTTTCCTTCGACAGAAATATAGTTTTCTAAAATATCAATAGAGCTTTCGAAATTGCGCTCCACAGAAGTACCCAACATACCATATATTGGAGCTATAAAATTAAAGATAAACCTTGCTCGTTTATCCGGATCACTTGAAAAGTAATGTTGTAATCCCATATAATTTTAAATTGAGTATTGATTATTTATCTCCGATTTATCATCGGCATTATCACTTCTTTCTATTTTAATCTGATACCCATCTACTATCCTAATATGCTGAGTTCCATCTACATGAATACTTTCAGCTTCCGGCCATTTTAATTTGGCTGATTTTCTGGCATCCTTCTCATTCTCAGCAACTACAAAAATCAATTGATGATCTTCCATCAGGTTCTCTTCTCTAATTTTACCACCTAACAAAACAGCATAAAGTTTTTTCATTATAAAATAATTAAAAAATATTAGCGACAAAAATAGACAAATTAATGAATTCATTATCAACATCAACAATACAAGCATTATTGAAATTTGAGTTTCACAGAAAAACCTCCTCTTGATATTTCATCACAAAAATTCCATCAATAACAACAAAAACAACTTCCTATTAACTTATTAACATCGTCCAAAGAATTATTCTTTTTATCTATTTTTGTCTACTCATTTAATCCAAAAAAACCTATGTTTTTAATTTTCGATACCGAAACTACAGGACTTCCCAAGAACTATAAAGCAAGTTATAAAGACACCGACAATTGGCCACGTATGGTACAAATATCCTGGCAATTACATGATGTTAGAGGGAAGCTTATCGAAGTTAAAAATTTCATTATTAAACCCGAAAATTACGAAATACCCTATGCTGTTGTAAAAGTTCATGGTATTACAACAGAGCGTGCAGAAAAGCAGGGTGTTGCTTTAGATTTTGTTTTAAAAGAGTTTAATAAAGCCCTTGAACAATGCATATATATAGTTGGACATAATGTAGATTTTGACATTAATGTTTTAGGTGCAGAATTTGTAAGAAAAAAAATAAATACAGAGCTTCACCGCAGGAAATCTCTTGATACAAAGGATGATTCAACAGAATATTGTGCTCTACCAGGTGGTCGTGGTGGTGGATTTAAGTGGCCAAAATTAGAAGAATTACACGAAAAACTCTTTGGAGATAAGTTTAGTGGGGCACACAATGCTGCCGCAGATGTAGAAGCAACAGCACGTTGTTTTCTGGAGCTAATTCGTTTGCAAGTTATTCCAAAAGAAAAAATTGGATTTGAAGATGAAGAGTTAAATACATTTAAAACACATAATCCAAAACCGATTAAAGCTATTGGCCTCAATACCAAGCCTTATAATCCCCAAGATCTTAAAGATAGTGATACTAAAACAAAACAAGAAGATAGTATTCCAAGAGAGAATCTGAGGAATTTTCAAAGCATAGAGCAGCCTCTCAATTACACTTTCACTCATTTACATGTACATACTCAGTATTCTATATTAGACGGTGCAACAAATATAGATTTACTAGCAAAAAAGGCCAAAGCCGATAATATGGAAGCAGTTGCAATAACTGACCATGGCAATATGTTCGGGGTTAAACAGTTTCACAAAACAATGACTAAAATAGGCATCAAACCCATTCTTGGGTGCGAAGCTTATGTTGCTCACAGAGGGAGAGCAAAAAAGGAAGGAAAACAAGATGCCTCAGGCTGGCATTTAATATTATTAGCTAAAAACGAAATTGGTTATCATAACCTGATGAAAATGGTTTCTCTAGCTTGGTTAGAAGGGCAATATTATAAGCCAAGAATTGATAAGGAGTTAATCGAAAAATATCATGAAGGAATAATTGCTACTTCTGCTTGTTTAGGTGGAGAAATTTCTCAAAAGCTTATGAATAGCAGCTTTGAAGAAGCTGAAAAAGCAGCTTTGTGGTATAAAAGTATTTTCGGTGATGATTTCTATCTTGAAATTATGCGACATAAGAGTAAGAATACCGAAATAAATGAGAAAGTTTATAATGACCAAGTATTTGTTAATCATAAAATTGTAGAAATAGGGCAAAAGAATAATATAAAAATTATTGCCACCAATGATGTTCACTTCCTAAATGAAGAAGATGCAGAAGCTCAAGACAGATTATTATGTATTAGCACGGGAAAATACCTGAGTGATAAAAATAGAATGAAATATACAGGGCAAGAATGGTTTAAAACTCAAGATGAAATGAAAGCCCTTTTCTCTGATTTCCCGGAAGCCTTAGCTAATACAAAGGAAATTGTTGACAAAGTAGAATATTACGATCTCAACAAAAAACCCATTATGCCCGATTTTAAATTACCGGATGATTTTAATGATGAAAATGAATATCTGCGACATATTGTTTATGAAGGAGCTTATTTACGTTGGGGAAAAGATTTAAAACCGGAAATAATTGAGCGTCTTGATTTTGAGTTAAGCACCATAAAAAAAATGGGATTCCCGGGTTACTTTTTAATTGTTTGGGATTTCCTAAAAGCTGCCAGAGATATGGGAGTAATAGTAGGTCCCGGACGTGGATCAGCAGCCGGATCAGCAGTAGCATATTCACTCAGAATTACAGAAATAGACCCTCTAAAATATAACCTTCTTTTCGAACGGTTTTTAAATCCTGATCGTATCTCTATGCCCGATATTGATATTGATTTTGATGATGAAGGACGATCAAAAATATTAAAATGGGTAGTTGATAAATATGGCGAAAAAAGAGTTGCCCATATTGTTACCATTGGTACTATGGCAGCCAAATCGTCTATACGAGATGTAGCAAGAGTTCAACAATACCCCCTATCAGAAACCGACAAAATAGCTAAACTTATTCCCGAACGACCGGGAGTAAATCTTAAAGATGCTTTTAAAGAAGTTAAAGAATTACGTACTATAAAAGAGTCGGAAACAGATGCTGCCAAAGTTCTAAAATATGCCGAAAAACTTGAAGGTTCTGTTCGGAATACAGGCACTCACGCTTGCGGTATAATTATTGGAAAAGATGATCTTGAAAACTACATTCCCATAAGTACCGCAAAAGATTCGGAACTAACATATGTAACGCAGTACGATGGAAAACATGTAGAAGATATTGGACTGTTGAAAATGGATTTTTTGGGATTAAAAACCTTATCCATTATTAAAAATGCAATCGAAAATATTAAACTGTCTAAAGGTATTGATGTAGATATCAATAATGTTGACTTAGAGGATACTAAAACCTACGAATTATATTCAAACGGAGAAACAACCGGCTTATTTCAGTTTGAATCTGACGGGATGAAAAAGCATTTAAAAGAACTCAAACCCAATAAGTTTGAAGACTTGATAGCTATGAATGCGCTTTACCGTCCCGGACCAATGGAATATATCCCACAATTTACAAAGAGGAAAAATGGTATAGAAGAAATAAAGTATGACTTGCCAATGATGCAAGAATATCTTGAAGAAACATACGGTATTACTGTTTATCAAGAACAGGTTATGCTTCTTTCCAGAAAATTAGCCGGTTTTACACGTGGTCAGTCCGACTCTTTAAGAAAAGCAATGGGAAAGAAAATAAAGTCGATGATGGATGAATTAAAAGTTCTATTTGTCGATGGTTGTAAGGCAAATCCCAAATTTGTAAAAGAATGTAAAGAGACTAACAAAGATATTGATACGGTAATTGAAAAAATATGGTCTGACTGGGAAGCATTTGCAAAATATGCTTTTAACAAATCACATGCTACCTGCTACTCTTATGTTTCTTTTCAAACTGCTTATCTTAAAGCCAATTACCCCGCTGAATTCCTTGCTGCTGTTTTAAGCAACAATATGAATAATATTGATAAGGTTACTTTTTTCATTAACGAATGTAACAGAATGGGGATTAAAGTTTTAGGACCAAGCATTAACGAATCGCGCACTAATTTTACAGTTAATAAACAAGGGAATATTCGCTTTGGATTGGCAGCTATTAAAGGTGTTGGCGAAGCTGCCGTATTAAGCTTGATTGAAGAACGTGAAAAAAATGGAAATCTAAATAATATCTTCGATTTTGTAAAGAGAATAAACCTTAGAGCTGTAAATAAAAAGAGCATAGAATCGATGGTATTGGCAGGAGCTTTCGATGATTTTGAAAATATTAATCGTGCTACTTTTTTCCATAGAGAATCGGATAATAATCTAAACTTCTTGGAACAAGTAATTAGCTTTGGTCATAAATATCAAGATGAACAAAACTCATCACAAGTTAGTCTGTTTGGCGATTTAGGTTCAGTTGAACTCCCCGATCCTAATATTCCTATAGTTCAAGAATGGCCTGAGTTAGAAAAACTTGCAAGAGAAAAAGATGTCGTTGGATTTTATTTAACAGGACATCCCTTAGATAATTTTCGGGAAGAAATCAATCACTTCACTAATCAAAAAATTGGATCCTTTGCTAATAACTTAAACAAGTTTAAAGAACAATCAATTACATTTGCCGGAGTTATTACTTCTCCTGCCGATAAAAACAAAATTACAAAAACAGGAAAACCATTTGGCTCTTTTCAAATAACAGACTATTCCGGAAGTACTAACATTACCCTCTTTGGTGAAGAATTTGAAAAACACAAAGACTTACTAGATAGAATGGGACAATTTTTATTAGTCAAGGCACAAGTTAAAAAGCCAAAGTGGAAAAAAGACACTGATGACTACGAATTAAAAATTATCCAATTAGAACTACTTGCTGATGTTTTTAATAAGTATGTAAGCAAAATAGACTTAGGTATTCCTCTTATATCTATTTCAGGCAAAATAGCTCAGGATATAAGTAGCTTTGCAATAAACAACCCAGGAAAAGCCAATGTATATTTTCATATTATTGATAATGAAGAACGGCTAACATTACGACCATCTAAATTAAAGGTTAATCCTAAAGAATTTCTAGTCGGAGTCCGCCAATTTAGTGATATTCAGGTAAAAATTAGTTAAGAATAATTATTACTCGGGTTCAGTATAAAGAAATGTCAATTACATAAAAAGCCATTCGCCGGTAGGCGAATGGCTTTTTTAACATTTGTTGAAAAGACTTATTCTTTTTCTACTGATTTTTTTACTGCCTTAGTTGTTTTTGATGCTGTAGTTTTCTTGGCAGGAGCTTTTTTAGCAACGGTTTTCTTAGTAGAGGTTTTTTTAGTAACTGCTTTCTTAGTCGTAACTTTTTTAGCAACCACTTCTTTAGCCGAAGCCTCTTCTTTTACAACTTTTGCTTTTTTAGTTTTTTTTGGTATAACTATAGCTTTTTCAGTTTTCCTAGGTCTTCTTACTCCATAAGAACCCATTATAATTTTTCCTCTTCTAGTTTTTTTATCTCCTTTTCCCATAGCATAGTTCGTTTAATATAAATACAAAAAGTAAAGGTAATTAGAAATAACGAATAGTCAAGTGTATTCACAATCAGAATCGTTAAAAGTCCATATTTTTCCCTTAAAAAATCTTAAATTATTTGCTAAACAATGTTTTTTCTACATTATCAGCTTCTTTAACAACAGCACGAGCCCAATCTAACTTTACATCCAAAATTTCCGATTCGCTTAATTTCCAATCAATATCTTCTGTTCGCATTTTATTGCTTAATTCCTGAAGACATAAAGCAGCCGAAACGCTAATATTATAACTTTCGGTAAACCCATACATAGGAATTTTTACAAATACATCTGCCTGTTCTTGAACAACTTTCGATAAACCCTTTAATTCTGTTCCGAAAAATAAAGCCGTTTTCTTATCCATATCTAAATCCGACAACATAATATCATCGGTATGCGGCAAAGTAGCAACAATTCTGTAACCCTCTGCTTTAAGCTTTTGTATAGCTTTTAATGTATTATTTTCAGATTCATTATAACGATGTAGTGTTAACCATTTTGATGCACCTAAAGCAACTTCAGGATTTATTATATACTCATTTCTATTTTCAATAATATGAACATCTTGTATACCAAAGCAATCTGCCGTTCTTAAAACAGCACTTGCATTTTGAGGCTGATAAATATCTTCCAAGACAACCGTCAAATAACGAGTACGGTATTGTATTATCTCATCGAATAATTGATTTTTATGATCTGATATAAAACCTAATAGCTTATTTAAAAGCTGTTTTTTTTGTTCTTTTGTTAAATCCATTTCTGCAAATTTAGAAAAAGTAAAGAAGCTGAATATTTAAAAAGGCGCACTTCTAATAAGAAATACGCCTTTTACAAAGTTCCAAATATATCTTATTCTTTAATGATATCAAGTAATTCAACATCAAACTTTAAGGGAGAATAAGGTTTAATCAAAGCTCCCGCTTGACGTTCGCCATAAGCAAGGCTTGAAGGTAAAATAAGCGTAGCTTTTCCTCCAACTTTCATCATTGCAATTCCTTCGTCCCATCCTTTAATCACTTTTCCTTGTCCAAGAACAAACTCAAAAGCTTGGCCTCTGTCAACAGAAGAATCAAATTTAGTTCCATCTAATAAAGTACCAGTATAATGTACTTTTACTTTATCTCCTGCAACGGCCTGTTCACCATCACCTTCAAGAGTAGAAATAAAGTACAATCCACTAGCTGTAGGCTCAACGGTAATTTCATTATCGGCAATATATTTTGCCAAAACAGAAGCTTCTTGTAAACGAGCAGCCTCAAGTTTTGCAGCTTCATTTTTACGTTTTGCTTCAAGTTCAGCCTCATGTTCTGCTTTTGTTTTAACATCTGTTAAACGAACAAAATAATGTAATGCGGTATATGGTTCAACCATCCCCGGACGTCCTTTTTCACCAAGAGCTAAAGAAGAAGGAATAAGAAGTTCAACCTCATCACCTTGTCGCATAGTTCCCAAAGCTTCCATTAAACCTTTGGTATCAAACCGTTTACCATATTCGTAAGAAGCCGGACGATTAGACTCAATAGAAGAATATGCAAGCTTTCCGTCTAAAAATCTAATTTCAAAATCGAAAGTTATAAACTCACCTTCTTTCACTCTACGACCTTTTCCTTTTTTAATCTTTTTAATCTCCAAGCCACTTTCTAAAGCTTTTCCCGTCCATTTTTGATCAGCTTTAAACTTCGAAACTTCTATCTGCTCTGCAATACGACGTGCATTAGCATAAGCGGCTTGCTCAGCTTCCATTTCTTCTTTGGTCTTAATATCCTTAAGATTTATAAAGAAATAAACTTCATTTTTTTCTTTAAAGATTTCAGGTACTTGAGGAGCACGTGTGGTTTTTAAGAAAAATGAATCGGCACGAATAATAAACTGAGCGCTATCTCCTTTACTTAGCAATGAAAGAGCTTCCCACACATCACCATCAAAAACTTTCTCGCGAAAAGGCATTTTCACAATTTTTTCACGACTCTGCACACTTTTGAAAATAACAGAATCGGCAGTACCATAATTCATATCCATAATATAAAACTTCCCACTGTCGGCTTTAATATCTTTTAATGAATCTACCCTGCTGATTATCTTATAATAAATACCACTATCAGTTTTTTTAAAATCAGGATGTGGATTGTTACATCCCACAAAAAAGGTTACAAGAAAGAGCAAAAATCCACTTGTTTTTAAAATTTTCCAGTTCATTTTAGTTTATTTTATTATTATTTTACATCAATTAATTCTACTTCAAACACTAATGGGGTATATGGCGGTATCTGGCCACGACCTTTACCATACCCTATATCAGAAGGGATAAGCAATAAAGCCTTTCCGCCTTTTCTCATTTTTAAAATACCTTGATCCCAGCCAGTGATTACATAACCTCTTCCCAATTCAAATTCAATGGGCTTACCTCGACTATAAGAAGAATCAAATACAGTACCGTCTAAAAATTTCCCTGTATAATGAACACTTACACGATGTCCTGCCATTGCTTGCTTTCCTGTTCCCCTACGAATAGGTACAAAATAAAGACCATTGATGTCGGGGTTAACAGAAATATTATTTTCCAAAATGTAAGTATTTATTGCTTCTTCTTCATTTTTCAAGCCTTCTATTCTAGCTAATTCTTTTTCCCTTTCTAACTCCTCTAAGGATTGTACATTATGCATACGTATATCAAAAATAATTCGGCTTTTATCATCAATAAAATCCGGTAATCGTGTTAAAAACGCATTCTTCAATAAGAAAGAATCAGCTCTAATAACAAAAGTTGCGCTATCACCCTTACTCATCATCGACAATGCTTCGTTAATATCACCTGCGAAAACAGGCTTTACTAATTCTATAGGTATTGTTTTACCATTTCCATCAAAAAGCAGGGAATCTTCGTTTGTTTTATAACGCATCTCAATGGTAATATAATCACCTACTTTGGCTTTTCTTCCATCGTTTTTCTCATGAAATTTATAGAGTAAACCCGAATCTGTTTTTTTAAAACCCGGATAATCACCAAAATAGCTACAGGATGATAATATTATGCTACTAAAAGCTAAAATTATCAGCAAAACTCTCCATTTTTTCCAAGCAATTGTATCCATTCTATTTTAAATCAATTAATTTAACTTCATATATTAAACTTGCCTTTGCGGGAATTAATTGTCCATCACCCTGCAAGCCATATGCAAGATGCGAAGGTAAGATAAATCGAGCTTTATCGCCTAATTTTAAAAATAAAATCCCTTCTTCCAAACCCGTTTCTACCCCTCCATGTCCAAGCTCAAAAATTTTAAGTCCTGTATTTTCAGAAGAATAAATTAGCTGACCAGAAAGTAAATATACTTTATATTCCAAACTAACTATTTTACCTATTTGAGCTTTTTCTCCATTCCCTTTCTCAATAATCATCCAACGTAATCCGGTTCCTGTTTCCTCCATTTTCCAAGCTTTACTTTCAATAAGCTTATTAATGCTTTCATCCTCAATAGCAACCAATTGAGTATTAACCTTCAGCATTTGCTCCTCAATTTCAGCTAAATTAACAGGCTGTTGTTTATTCTTAACAGTATCATCTTTACAAGCGACAAAAAATAACACAAACAAAGTATAGATAATTACCTTCGATAAATTATAACTGAACTGCATTTATTTCGGATTTGTACTGAGTAATAATTTTATTTAATTTTTCTATCGTTTCCTGCATAGAAAGAAAGCTATTACCACCTGCCGCATTTTTATGACCTCCACCCTCAAAATATTCATTTGCAATTTTATTAACTGCAAAACTTGATTTTGAGCGAAAGGAAAGACGGATCTTATCATCTTTTTCGGTTAATAATGCAGCAGCTACTATATTTTCAATTCCTAAAGCATAATTTACCAAGCCTTCAGTATCACCATTTTGGTGATCAAAACGGTTTAGATCTTCTTTTGTTAAAGAAATATAAGCAAAACGCAATTCATTATTTACAACTAATTTTTCACTTATTGCATAACCAGTCAAACGTAAGCGTCCTTCTGTAAAAGCACTATAAATACGTTGGTTAATTGCCTGAATATCTATACCTGTATTATATAAAAAGGCAGCTATAATGTATGGTTTATCACTATTTATAGAAAAGCTAAATGATCCTGTATCTGTAAGAAGTCCAACGTATAAGCTCTCTGCAAGCTCCTTATTTATCTTTTCTAATTGCCCCAAATCCTCAATAAAGCGGAAAATCAATTCAGCAGTTGAACTTGCCGAAGTATCTGAAATTTTCGCTTCAAAAATATCCGCCGGATTTGGATGATGATCTATCATAAATTTAACGGCAGATGCATTCTCCAATAGAGTACTCATACCTTCACCAGTACGATGAAAAGCATTATAATCGACGGCGAAAATAAACTCTGCTTCATCTATCTCTTGCTTGGCAATACCCGGATGAGTATCGTAAATTGTAATTTGCTCATAGCCAGAAATCCATTGTAGAAATTTAGGAGCCACATTTGGACTAATTATTTTAACTTGATGACCAAATTGAATTAAATAATGATAAAGCGCAAGACAAGAGCCTATTGTATCTCCATCGGGACTGGCATGTGCAGTTAAAACAATTTTTCGTTTTTCAATAAGCTGCTTATATATATTTTGATATTCGTTGTATTTCAAGCTTTTAAGTTATATTTAGATTAGTAAAACATAAAAGCAAAAATAAACTTTTTGAAGCAATTTGTTAGAAACATCTCCAGATAATGCTTACTTTTACGGCATAAATTAACAAAAATTAAGACAATGAGTACTGATATTACCCTAACTATGATTAAACCCACAGCTTTTAAAAATAATTGCACCGGGAAAATTCTATACAAAATAACCGAAGCCGGATTTAGAGTTGTTGCAATGAAGGTTACAAAACTTTCTAAGGAAGACGCTATGAAATTTTATGAAGTTCATGCGGGAAGACCATTTTACGATGAATTAGTTAATTTTATGTCATCGGGACCTATTGTTGCTGCTATTCTTGAAAAAGATGATGCCGTTAACGCTTATAGAGAGTTAATTGGAGCTACAAACCCTTCCGATGCCGCTGAAGGAACTATACGTAAAGAATGTGGAACAAATATTGGAGAGAATGCTGTACACGGCTCAGATAGTGACGAAAATGCTGCTATTGAGGCTTCTTTCTTCTTTTCTCAAATGGAAAGATTCTAATCGTATTTTTTGAAAATATACCAAACTGTCATTTAAATAGGGTTTAACCTGATTTTAAATGGCAGTTTTATTTTTGGGGATTATACACCCTAAAACTGCCATCATTAAACAAAACCATTATTTGCTCAATCTCAGCCTTGGTCGATGCTGAACTTACAATAGTTTCTTTTATATCCTTAGATAAAATATTAGTAGGATTCTCCAAATCATTAGATTCAAGCTCTTTTCTGACAGAGCTTTCGCTATCCTTATCAAATTCTATATTCCTTTCCTTATCCAAAGTAGAACTTTCTATTTCAATATTAAGCTGAGAGGGGACATTATGTACATTTTTATCTTCTATGTTAAACATTTCTCCCTTTCCTTTTATAAGCCATTCTAATGAAACAGCAGGAAAATGTTCACTTACCTTTAATATAAAATCTAAACTGGGTTTATTTCTGCCCGATAAAATATGAGAGATATTAGAACGCTGCACTCCCAATAAATCTGCGAATTGTGAAGCAGTTAAATTCTTAACTGAAATTAGACTTTTAATCCGTTTTATCATTATTTAGTTTTGTAAATTTCGTATATCATTTACAAAAGTAAACAAAATATTATTCAAAATCCACTTAAATTTCCCGTTTACATTTGTAACACAGACTATTGTCATTCAAATACTTAAAGCATAAAATAATATAAAATTTGTAAATAGTTCTATATTAGTGGTTTATGTGGTATTTTTCATAATTTAACCAGTAATCACTCTTCACTTTTAAATATTTAAATAAACACTTTATATAAACCACATTAAATACTGAATATCAATAATATATATTATATAATACAAATAGGCGAGGGATTTACCCAAAATGTTAGTATATTAAACAAAATACAGTACTTTTTTGATAAAAATACGACTGTATACATTTGTAACTTACATTGAATATTTACAACATTACAACAGACTAAATATTAATCTTTATCTTATACCTAAAAATCCTAAAGAACGCCTCCTACCCTATTAATTTTATTAGGTCAATAAAAAAAGAGCAATCAAAAATGACTGCTCCTTTTTCTTATGAGAGTTTGCTTTCCTCCTATCCAACTTAAAACTGGAGTTTATAAAAAAAAGGATGACCAAAAATTGATCATCCTTTTACGTTTAAAGAATTTCATCTAGTTTAACACGATACGTGTTCCACAATCAGGTTTACCTAAATCAGATGCTTGTGTAATTATACATCTTTTTCCTCCGTTTTCAATGAATTCTATGGCAGCTCTAACTTTAGGTGCCATACTACCCTCGGTAAAATGTCCTTCTGATAGATATTGTTTTGCTTCTTTTACTGTAACTCTGTCAAGTGCTTTTTGTTTTGGAGTATTAAAATTAACATACACCTTAGGAACATCTGTTAAAATATAAAACTCATCTGCACGAATTTGCGAAGCCAACATAGAGCTCGCTAAATCCTTATCTATAACGGCATCAATCCCTTCTAAACGCTTACCATCTATGTAATGCACAGGAATCCCTCCACCACCAACAGTAACTACTATTTGTCCATCGCGAGCAATTTTTTCTATCGTTTTTCTATTATTGATACGAACGGGTCTTGGCGATGCAACTACTTTTCTAAAACCTCGTCCGCGTGGATCTTCAGCAAATACATCACCTTTTTCTTTAGCTATCTTTTCTGCTTCCTCCTTAGAATAATAAGGACCAATTGGTTTTGTAGGATTCTTAAAGGCCTGATCTTCTTTATCTACCAAAACTTGAGTGATAATAGTAATAATATCACGTTCCATATCGGCTTTATAAAGCACATTACGTAACTGTTGTTCTATCATATATCCAATAGATCCTTGCGTTTCTGCCACACAAACATCTATAGGCAATTTAGGAATACCAAAAGTCTTCTCACCTGCTTCGTGCTGAAGCAATACATTTCCTACCTGAGGTCCATTACCGTGACCAATTACTATATCGTACCCTAAATTAATAAGATCGAGCAAATGTGTACAAGTCTCGTAAACATTAGCTTCTTGTTCATTAATTGTTCCTTTTTGATTGCTTTTAAGAAGTGCATTTCCTCCAAAAGCCACAACGGCTAACTTATTCATTTATGTAAATTTAATTCGTTATTATTCATTTTACTATAGCCTGCGAATATAAAAAATTAGCAGGTGCAAAAATCAATTTCACCTGAATTATAATCTACATTTAGTACTAAATAATCAATATCATCATTTTTCATTCTAATAATTTATAATAACTTAGCAGAAAACACTGCTTACATTATGCTTAAGTTTTTAAAAAGTAAGATTTTTTGGAGTTTTATAATCACCCCTCTCTTAAGTATATACTTAATCTTTTTTTCAGACTTAGTACCAGAAAATCCACTAATTGCCAAAACCTTAGGAATTGCTATTCTCATGGCATCGTGGTGGATAAGTGAAGCCGTTCCCTTAGCTATTACAGCAATAATACCCGTAGCTGCCTTTCCTCTATTAGGTATTATGAATGGAAAAGACGTCTCATCCACCTATTTCAACCATATTATCTTCCTGTTTATTGGTGGATTTCTAATGGCATTGGCCATGGAAAAATGGGAATTGCATAAACGTATTGCACTAAAAATTCTGCTATTAATTGGTGGAGGTCCGGCTCGCATTTTATTCGGATTTATGTTTGCAACAGCCTTTCTATCAATGTGGATATCGAATACGGCTACTGCAATGATGATGGTTCCTATTGTTCTCTCTGTTCTAATAAAACTTGAAGAAAAACTAGACAAAAAAGATGCGGCGAATTACTCTCTTGCATTATTGCTTGGGGTTGCATATAGTGCTTCTATTGGGGGAATAGCTACTTTAGTTGGCACTCCTCCCAATCTTTCTTTTGCAAGAATTTTTGCAATCATTTTCCCTGAAGCCCCTGAAATCAGCTTTTCCGACTGGTTTACCTTTGCATTACCTTTGAGCATGGTTTTATTTATTTTCATTTTCGGATGGTTATACTTTTTGTTTCATCCGAAAAATAAAGATGTAGAATTCGACGATGAAATTTTTAAACAAGAATATAAAGCTCTTGGAAAAGCCAGTTTTGAAGAAAAAATTATTTTTATTCTATTTATTATTTTAGCATTCCTTTGGGTTAGTAGATCAGGAATTTCTATTGGAAACTTTAATATAATTGGCTGGGATCACTTTTTTCCAAATAAATCATATATAAATGACGGGACTGTAGCTATTTTTGTAGCAATCGCTCTTTTTATAATACCTTCAAAAAATAAAAAAGGAGAAAAACTACTCGACCAAAAAATAATCCCAAAACTTCCTTGGCATATCGTTCTTCTTTTTGGTGGAGGCTTTGCTTTAGCCGGAGGATTTATTCATTCAGGATTAAGTTTATGGATAGGCAAACAATTAATATTCCTCGATCAATATCCTCCACTACTTATTTTGTTTGGAGTAGCATTAATTATGTCAGTATTAACAGAGTTAACATCAAATACCGCGACAACAGAAATGTTTTTACCAATATTAGCAGGTATAGCTGTGAGCATAAAAGTAAATCCTCTTTTATTAATGCTACCTGCAACTTTTGCCGCATCTTTAGCGTTTATGCTACCTGTTGCAACACCGCCAAATGCTATCGTATTTGGAACTAATCGAATAAGCGTAATGCAAATGATAAAAGCAGGATTTGTATTAAATATTGTAGCTGTAATACTTCTTAGCCTATTTGTATTCTATTACGGTCAGATAGTTTTCGATATCGATATAAATCAAATTCCAGATTGGGCATTACAAATAACCAAGCCCAAATAGAACTAATCTATCTTAGCTATTTTCTCAGTTTGTGTTTGAATACCATTGCTTAGACGCAAAAAATAAATTCCACTTTTATAATCTCCAAGAGAAAGACGATAAAAACTACTGCTTTTATCAAGCTTGTCACTATAAATAACACGGCCCTGGATATCAAGTAATTCTATAGTTTTAAAATCATTATTACTTTGATCCCAACGGACTATAGAGATATTTGAAACGGGATTTGGGCTTATTGTAATTGAATTTTTTGATAATAATTGTTCAGATATTCCCAAAAGAATACGAGCATTATTAAAATCGGGAATTCCGTACCCATATCTATTATCGGGTGTTGAATATTGCGAAGCACTTTTCTCAACAGCTTGAATAATATCCATATTATTAGCGTCGGGAATAGCTTGCCATAAACAAGCCATCATTCCTGCAATTAATGGAGAAGAAAAAGAAGTCCCATTTCCTGTCCTTAATACGTCGGCATCAACATTTGCTAAAACAGTACCTCCTCCTTGTGCTACAATATTTGGTTTTACTCGTGAATCTGACTCAAATCCGTATGAACTAAAATTTGTAATTAATCCATCAGCATCAACAGCACCAATAGTAAAAACACTGTCACCATCGGCTGGAGCAATTAAATATTTCCAAGAATCATCACCTGAATTTCCTGCAGAATTTACAACAATAATTCCTTTAGATGCAGCTAAATCAGCAGCTTTGGTTACTTCAATAGTATTTCCATCAAAATCATCATAAGAATGATCATAAACAGCATCATCGAATTCATTATATCCCAAAGAAGAATTAATAACATCTGCTCCCACACTATCGGCAAAGGCAGCACCTGCAATCCAATTATATTCTTCAATTAAAAATTCGGAGCCAGTTTCTTCTGTAAGCAGTAGCCAATAATCAGCTTCGGGAGCAGTTCCTAAAAAAGTATCGGGTAAATAGCCTCCCATTACAGATAAAACCATAGTTCCGTGGGTGTTATATCTATAAACATCCTCAGCAGGATTAACAAAATTATAAGAACCCAAAATCTGATTATTGTCCCATAGTGAACTGAAAATTGTTCGAACATTAGCGTTTATAAAACCTGCATCCAAAACAGCTATCACCATTCCGTCACCTTTAAAACCACTTTCGTGTAAAGGAATTCCGTTAACCATATCAATCTGGTTAAAAGCATCGCCATATACAGGATCATTTTCAGTTTGAATCAACTTTAAAGGAATCGTTTCTTCCTCTGCAAATTTATCAACCAATTTAGATTTATATGTAGATGATCGTTTATTAATTCCTTCAGCAGAATATACATACGACAAGGCATTTACTGCATCCAAAACCGTTTGTGATTCCACTTCTATGATAATGGCATTAATCCACTTTACCTGAATAATAAGCTTTGCACCAGTCGCTATAACACCCTGAATATAAACAGGATCGATAGGAATATCAGTAATATCCACTTCTAATCCCTGCTTATTACGGCGATCTATAGCACGCTGCGTTAAAAACTCACCGGGCTGAGATAAACTGTAAGGCGATTGATCTTTGTCGGTAAACCTCACTAAATATTTGTTTGGCGAGATTTGGGCAAACACCTGAGCAGTAATCGTAAAAAATAATACTATGATAAGCTTACGCATAATCTATTGAATTTATTGTTTAATCAACTTCTCTTGATATTTCCCTTCCTTTGTAATTATTTCATAAATATATAATCCTGATTTTAAGGATGAAATATCTATGCTCTCCTGCACTTGTTGGTCTTTCCAATTTCCAGACAAGACCTCTTTACCTTGCAAAGAAAATATCTTCCATTCTATAACTTTAATAGAATTTGAAGGTACAATATATAAAAGATTTTCTGCCGGATTTGGGAATAATTGAAAATTATCATCAGAAATTATTGGATTATTAATTCCTGTCCCTAAGTCTTCTTCAGTTATTTCAGAATCCGAATAGAGTCTGTATTCTCCGGCATTTAGAGAAATAGTCATATTTACATCTGTTACTTCCAAGCTTGTACCATTAAAATAATCATACCAAGTTCCTGTATGTTGGAAGCTTCCAACTATATTTCCTGATACAACATCAAAATTTCCTAGAGCAACTACATTAAGTTCAGTACTGTTAAGCTTTACTCTTTTTAATGCATTATAGACATCCAAATTATAATTTGTTGTTTCAAAAACATCCAATTTAGTTTTTAAATTAGCTATTGAGCTTACAAATGTTTTTAATGCGAATCTGTCAGCATCAAATTGATAGTCCCATTTTGGAGGTTTATTACCTACACGACCATTGTAATCGATAGATATATCAAATCCTAATTCTTCAAATTGCCATATCATTTTTGGTCCCGGTATTATAAAGTCAAATAAGAAACCTAATTTCATTCGTTCCAAACCAATGGATTTTACCTTAATATCGTAGCTTCCACCATCGTTATTTCCCCATGTATCGGTATAAACCATTTGGCGCTCTTCATCGTGACTTTCCATATAAATAACGGCATTAGGATTATTCCATCCGCGTTTTTGGTACGATGCCCAGTCAATATTAGACTTTCCGCTATCTGTATAACCCATATGAGCCTCCTTAAAAGAGCCATTCATATTACCCCAAATCATCATGCCATAATCAGCCAATTCTTTCTCTTCATAATTATCAGTAAAATGCTCAAGTATAACGTAAGTTTCAGGATTATTTTCCCAAACTTTATCAGCCATTCGCTTGAGAATTGCTATTCTACTTGCATCATAAGCCCAGCCACTTCCTGAAGTATTGGTAAATCCTTTTGTAAAATCATATCGAAAGCCATCCACTTTAAATTCATCAATCCAGTAGTTGTTAACACGATCGATAAATGCTTTTGTATCATAACTTTCATGATTAAAATCATAGCCCCAACTATAATCTGTATTGGGAGACTCTATATTGAACCAAGGATTATTTGCGGCGGGTCTATCATTTACATTATCCCAATACATATGAACCATAGGATTTGAGCCATAGGAATGGTTAAGCACCAAATCAATAATTACAGCAATACCATTTTGATGACAAACATCGATAAATGCCTTTAAATCGTCTTTGGTACCATAATATTTATCGGGAGCAAAATAAAATGCAGGGTTATATCCCCAGCTTTCATTACCTTCAAATTCATTAATAGGCATTAACTCTATAGCATTGATACCAAGATTTTTAAAATAGCTAATAGTATCTATCAACGACTGATATGAATGCTGAATAGTAATATCACGCACTAAAGTTTCATAGATAACTAAATCTGTAATTTTTGGCTTTTGAAAATTATTTATTTGCCAATTATAATCTGTTTGAGCAGTTGTAAATACAGAAGCAATACCGGAAGTTTTCCCTTCCGGATAAGCAGGCAAACCCGAATAAGTCTCATCTCCTATCCACTTATCGTTCCATGGATCGCTTACTTGATCGCAGTAAATATCTGCAAACCTATCTGTTCCATCAATAAGATATTGATAAATGTAAGATCGACCTGCTATAAGATTATCAATCTGAATCCAATAACGTAAACCATCGGGAGTTTTTTTCATATACAACTCTTCGTTTAGTTCCCAATCAGAAAAATCGCCAATTGCAAAAACATCTGTTTTGAAAGGAGCATATAAACAAAGAATTACGGTATTATCATCTATATAATTTATTCCATCTTGAATACCTGTGGGCAATGCCTCCACCACTTGTGTTGGGCGAACAAAGTAATAAAATGAATCCTGTTCCATATTCATTGCATTATTTGCATAAGCGATAGCTTTTACCCAAGATTTTCCACTTTGAGAAGCAGTAATTGTAGCGTCTAAAACATCCTCGTTTTTAACAGAAGTATACCATACATCATTAACATAAAGGGCTACACTATCAGCGCTTGTAGAATTTGCTTTAACAACAATTTCATCATTTAATTCAACCAGTAAAGCATCAGAGGTTGGAAGTTCAAAACTTACATTTAAGCCTTCTTCATACACAGCCACATAAATATCTCCTCCACTTTCAGTCTTGCCTTCTTTTGAGCCATCGGCATTACGAAAAACAAATGCCATCTGAAGAATAGTTTCGCCATCGGGAACACCATAAAATTCACGTATAGAAGGACTTATTGTTAGTTGATAAAGGCCACTACCTATCGGTGTCAGCTTTGCTTTAGTAGTATTTTCAGTCCAACCGGCAATTACATATTTCCAATCACTTGGAGAAGTGCTAAGGTTGGTAATTACTCCTGTATGAGCATATATATCACCCGTAAAACCATCTAAGCCTTTATTTCCTTCAGCAGTATTATAGGTAATAACAACAGCATCTCCAGCAATTGGAAAATCAGGATTGGAAACTATGATTTGGGCATTTGCGCTAATGTTAATTGCTAATACAAGCAATAACAAGCTAGTATAAAACTTCATTTATTAAATTTTTTAGGTTATGGGTACAAAAATAGAATAAAAAATGATTCTATATTCCCTAAAAATTTAAATGAGAGAACTAAAATATTAATATCCTTATTGCTTTACAAATGAATTCTCGTCAGAAATATCATTTGTAAGTGCATTTATTTTTTCAATAACCTTGAAAAAGACATCAATTTCTTCTTTACCAAAATTATCAAAAATAAAATTATTGTAAGCCAAAACTATCCTTTTAGAAACTTTTTGATATTCTAATCCTTTTTCTGTTAGAAATAAATTAACCACCCTCCTATCAACAGTATCTTTTTTTCTGTATATCAAGCCCTTCTCTTCCATAGTATTTAACAAACGGCTTAGGCTTGTTGGTTCAATACCCATTTGCGGAGCAATTTTAGTTACAGGAACGCCACCTTTTTTTACATTGATAAGAACATAACCTATGGCTTGAGAATATCCGTGTTGAATAGTTAATCTGTTATACATCTTGGCAATAGATTGCCAAGTAGTTTTAATTTGATATCCGACAGTATCTTGCGCTTTCATGGGTATTTTTTATATTTTTTATTATGCAAACATAGCAAATTAACAAATTGTTAGCACTATAAAATTTGGGTATATTTATTTAAAAATATAACTTAGTGCAAATTTTTCCCAAATCAATAAATTATGCGCTTCAATTACATAAAGTATATATTCACTGATACGCCTGAAAAAGCGTTTAGCGAAAAACACATATTTAATTTTTTTATTTTTATAACCAGTATTTTATTCTTTCTTGCGACAGTATTTAATTATATGGCCGACTTCGGAACTGTTACTACAATTTCTTTCGCTGGAGGGATATCATTAGGAGTTATATACTTTATAAGCAGATTTTATGCTTACAATCAAAAAGTAGTAATTATATTCATTATTTCTTCGTTTTTATTCTTAAACGGACTTTTCTTTACAAATTTTGGATATAAAGGACCTATTGTATATAATTTCCTCACATTTGGGATGGCTATTATGTTTTTTCTAAACAAAAAAAATCAAATCATTTTCTTATTATTACTATTGTTGAATTTTGTAGTTCTTGCTGTTATCGAATATGTACATCCTTCTTATTTTGGTTATTACAATAGTGATTCTATGAGAATTATAGATCATGTTGTAAACTTAACATTTAGTCTTTTAATACTCGCTTTTCTATTTTATTTAATGATTGGTTATATTAAAACTCAAAAATTTAAGGCTGAAGAATCAGATAGACTTAAATCATCTTTCTTGGCAAATATGAGTCACGAAATACGAACACCATTAAATGGAATTGTAGGGTTTAGTCATTTGCTCAATGAGGCAAATATTACCAAAGAAGAAAAAGAGCATTTTACAAAAATTATTCAATCCAATTCAAGTCATTTGGAAGGATTAATTAATGATTTGATAGACATCTCGATTATTGAAGCCAAAGCCTTAAGTCTTTCTTACTCTCCCATAAACCTAAATTCGTTTATGAATCAAAATTTAAAGAAATTTAAAACTATAATATTTGCAAAACAAAAAAATATAGAAATATACCTTAGTCAGGGGTTCCCTTTTGATGATAGCACTGTATATATTGATAAAGTACGCTTAAATCAAATCATCAATAATTTGGTATCAAATGCAATAAGCTATTCAGAAAGTGATAGTATTCATTTTGGATATATGCTGGAAACAAACGGTAAATACATACGATTTTTCGTGAAAGACCAAGGAATTGGTATTAATACAGAAGATCAAAAATTAATATTCAAACCTTTTATAAAAGCAAAAAATGCCAAATTCGTTTCCAGAGGGGGTACCGGAATTGGATTAACAATAGCTAAAGAATTAATTGAGCTTATGGGCGGACAAATATGGTTAGTATCCTCTGAAAATAAGGGAAGCAATTTTTATTTTACCATACCTTATTATAAAAGTCCTACAGAAATACCCTCAGATATAACACTTTAAAGAGTCTTACTTATTCTTTTTCACTCTTTTTCTTTCGTGTTCTTTTAATAAAATTTTTCGTATACGTAAGCTTTTAGGTGTTACTTCCAAATATTCGTCAACCCTAATATATTCCATTGCTTCTTCTAAAGAAAAGCGAATTGGAGGAGTAAGCAAAACTTTATCATCAGCTCCTGACGAACGCATATTAGATAGCTTTTTTGTTTTAGTAACATTAACAACTAAATCATCTTGCCTAATATGTTCACCTATTACCATACCTTCGTAAACAGCTTCATTTGATAAAATGAAAAACGATCCCCTATCTTGTAATTTATCAATAGAAAATGGGATGGCAGTTCCTGTTTCCATAGCAATTAGAGCTCCATTTTTTGTGGTTGCAACAGAACCTTTAAGAGGTTGATAATTAAGAAAGCGATGTGCAATTACAGCCTCGCCTTGAGTGGCTGTTAGCATACTATTACGTAAACCTATAATTCCACGAGAAGGAATCTCAAATTCCATATGAGTACGATCCATTTTGGATTCAATATTCTTAATCTCTCCTTTTCTTAAAGTAACCATTTCTATCACCTTTCCCGAAAGATTATCAGGAGTGTGAACAGTTAGTAATTCTATAGGCTCATTTTTAACACCATCTATTTCTTTAATAATCACTTGCGGCTGACCTAATTGAAACTCATAACCTTCTCGGCGCATCGTTTCAACCAAAATAGATAAATGTAAAATTCCTCTTCCAAAAACAATGTAAGAATCCGGCGAATCTGTTTCTTCTACACGTAATGCAAGATTCTTTTCAATCTCCTTAAATAAACGTTCGCGCAAATGACGAGAAGTGACATATTTTCCTTCCCTACCAAAAAATGGAGAGTTATTGATGGTAAACAACATACTCATTGTTGGTTCATCAATGGCAACAGGGGGAAGTCCTTCGGGGTTTTCAAAATCGGCTATAGTGTCACCAATATCAAAATTTTCAATTCCTAATAAAGCAACTATCTCTCCTGCCGTAACAATATCTTTCTTTTTTTCTTTTCCAAGACCTTCAAAAACATATAATTCTTTGATTTTAGATTTAAATATACTTCCATCTCTTTTCACTAAAGAAACATTGCCGCCCCACTGAAGAGTTCCTCGAGTTAGTTTTCCTACAGCTATTCTTCCTACATAACTGGAATAATCTAAAGAAGATATTCGCATTTGTGTTGTTCCTTCATAAACTTTAGCAAGAGGTATATTCTCTATAATTACATCTAACAAATAAGAAACATCAGTAGTAGGTTTAGTAAAATCTTCGCTCATCCAGCCTTCTTTAGAAGAACCATAAACCACAGGAAAATCTAACTGATCTTCTGAAGCACCAAGACTAAACATCAAATCAAAAACTTTCTCAACAGTATCTTCAGGATCACAATTTGGCTTATCTACCTTATTTACAACAACTATTGGTTTTAAATTCAACTCAATTGCTTTTTCTAACACAAATCGGGTTTGAGGCATTGGACCTTCAAAAGCATCAACTACCAATAAAACGCCATCAGCCATATTTAAAACACGCTCTACCTCACCACCAAAATCCGAGTGTCCGGGAGTATCAATAATATTAATCTTTGTTTCTTTATATCTAACAGAAACATTCTTAGACAAAATTGTAATACCTCTTTCACGCTCTAAATCGTTACTATCAAGAATTAAGTCGGCAACTTCCTCATTCTGTCTAAAAAGTTTAACTTGATGTAAAATACGGTCAACCAATGTTGTTTTACCATGATCTACGTGTGCAATAATTGCAATATTTCTTATTTCAAACATCTTCAAAATTTTGGACTGCAAAAGTAGTATAAATTTTGTCGCAAATACAATTATTATTAGTTCATCTAATAAATTAATATTCAGCTTATTTTAAGCTTAAAATAGAGCGATTAAAAAAAGTTTTCAAGTGCAAACGATTGAAATCATTATACATCAAAAAAAGACTACTTTCTTTACTTAATGTTCGTATTTTTGACCTCTAATTTGAGGTATTAACCAAGAGGATTATATAAAATTATGCCTGATAATCATGCAATAAATCGCTTATATAACAGTTTTAACGAACTTTATTCCGGCAACTCTCTTAATCTTTTAAATAAGTTTATTGAGCAATTAGATAATTTAAAATCAAAGCTTTCTCATATAGATTCGCCTTCGGATTGGTATAAAGATGTTACCGTCTATTCTCTTTATGTTGATTTATTCAATAAAGATTTTAGTGGACTTAGTGAAAAATTGGATTACCTGCAAAACCTAGGCGTAAATTGTTTATGGTTATTACCTATTCTGGATTCCCCAATGAAAGATGCTGGCTTCGATATCAAAAATTACAAGCGTATTCGCAAAAATTTGTTTCGTCTTCCAGATAATGCGTCTACAGAAGAAGAAAAAGTTTTATTTAAACGATTTGTTGATAAAGCACACGATAAAGGAATGCGTGTAATCTTCGACATTGCTATGAACCATACTTCAGTGGAGCATCCTTGGTTTCAAGAATCTAGAAAAAACAAAAACAATCCATATCGTAATTATTATATTTGGAATAAAGACACAGATAAATACAAAGATGCTCGCCTTTTATTTAAAGGAATGTGCCCTAGCAATTGGGAAAAAGATGGCGATTGCTATTTTTTCCATCGCTTTTTTGAGTTCCAACCCGATTTGAATTACCGTAATCCCGAAGTTTTATTGGCAATGTCTCAAAACCTATTGTTCTGGTTAGAGCAAGGTGTTGATGGTTTTCGAGCCGATGCTATTCCCTATATCTGGAAAGAAGAAGGGACAAACTGCGAAAATTTACCCAAAACACATAGCGTTGTTAAGTTTTTTAGAGCTGCTCTCGATTATGTAAAACCAGGAACACTATTGCTTGCTGAAGCTTGCCAAAAACCTGCCGATGTTGTAGATTACATAAAAACAGGTGATGAATGCCATGCGGCCTACCACTTCCCATTGATGCCTCAAATGTTCAAAGCCATTGCAAAAGAAAGCGCCGAGCCTATATTAAATACTTTAAGTCCTCAAGTTACACCAACAATTCCTATTGATTCACAATGGTTTACATTTTTGCGTTGCCACGACGAATTAAGTCTTGAATTAGTTTATGTAAATGAAGAAGATCGAGCTTATATCCACAAAAATTATTGTCATCAACCCGAATGGGACTTCCGTGTCGGAGAAGGTATTTCAGCTCGTCTATCCGAACTTTTCAAATTCGATGTCGATAAAATAAGCCTTGCTTATTCTCTGATGCTTAGTCTGCCCGGAACACCTGTAATTTATTATGGCGATGAATTTGGCAAAGCAAACGATGATACTTATTACCGCGAAATGATTCAAATGACAGGGAAAAATGATACTCGCTTTCTTGTTCGTGGAAAAATTGACTGGGAAAAAGTAGAAACTCTTTTAAACGATGAAAAATCTTTCAATGCTATAATATTTAAACGTTTAAAGAAACTAATAAATACCAGAAAACAATACAAAGCTTTTGGAAGGGGTTCTATTGAATGGTTAAATACCAAAGAAGAAACAGATAATCCAATATTAGCTTTTAAAAGAAAATACAAAAAAGAAGAGCTACTGATAATACACAATTTAAGTAAAAAAGAGCAATACCTTGAAATTCAACTAAATACTTCCGTAGATTTACTTGACCAAACTCTTAAATCAGAAAATGGAAGATTAATTATCCCTGCCGGATCATTTTATTGGTTAAGCAAGGATCAATGGATTGATTAATTAGAAATAACAGAAACAATGTCAAAGCTTAATTTCAAAGCCGTTATATTTGATTTAGATGGAGTAATAACCAAAACAGCTTTAGTTCATGCTGCTGCGTGGAAAAAAATGTTTGATGACTATCTAAAATCACGCGAAGAACGTTTTAACGAAACATTTAAACCTTTCACTCATACCAACGATTATTTACCTTATGTCGATGGGAAACCTCGTTATAAAGGCGTTGCCGACTTTCTAAGTTCACGTAATATCGAGCTTCCATATGGCAACCCAAGCGATGCTCCTGAGAAAGAAACCATATGTGGCTTAGGAAATAAAAAAAATGATGCTTTTAACGAAGTATTAGATAAAGAAGGTGTTGAAGTTTATCAGAGCACTGTTGATTTTATGCATTTTCTTAAAGAAAATGGGATAGGTATTGGTGTTGCTTCATCAAGTAAAAACTGCCGTAAAGTACTGATAAAAGCGGGTTTGATGGATTTGGTTGAAACCGTTGTGGATGGTACAGATTCCGTTAAACTCAACCTTAAAGGAAAACCTGAAGCCGATATTTTTACAACAGCTGCCGATAATTTAGGCATTGCCTATCACGAAAGTATTGTTTTTGAAGATGCCGTATCTGGTGTTCAGGCCGGAAAAGCAGGAAACTTTGGTTTGGTTTTAGGACTTGCCCGAGAAAAAAATATCCAAGAACTTAAAGCTGCCGGAGCAGATATTGTTGTTGAAGATTTTGATGATTTAAAAGTTGAAGGTCTTATAGAATGGTTTGAGAACGGCCTTGATCAAGAAGCTTGGTCAATTGCTTATCACGAATACGATATCGGCAAGGAAAAAAGTCGCGAATCTCTTTTAACTGTTGGAAATGGTTATTTCGGAACGCGTGGAGCCATGGAAGAAGTTTCGGCTGATGAAAAACATTATCCGGGAACTTATATCGCCGGATTGTATAATCGACTAAAATCTCCCGTTGGCGACCGAGAAGTAGAAAATGAAGATTTTGTGAATATTCCCAACTGGACAAGCATCCAATTTAAAATTGATGATGGTGACTGGTGGAATTATAAAACAGCAAAGTTTTCGGAATATACAAAGAAACTTAATCTGAAGACAGGCGTTTTCTCAAAAGAATTAATTGTTGATTTATCTGATGGCAAAAAAATCAAAATAGAATCATCACGATTTGCCAGTATGGATAATCCGCATTTAGGAGCGATTAAATACAGTATCACACCGCTAAACTTTAGTGGAAAAATCACCTTTAGAAGTGGCATCGACGGAGCGATTGAGAATCGCGGAGTAAATCGCTATAATTCTCTTAATCAGAAACATATAAAGCCTGTTAGTCAACAATCTTCCGATGGATTTGTACAAGTAATCTCCAAAACAGTTCAATCAAATATTGAAATTGTTTTAAGCCAAAAGCAAGCCATTTCTATCAATAACGAAGCTGCATCAACTCAAATAGAATCAATTACCTTTGAAGGGCAAGCTTTTAATGAGTTTAGTGTTCTTGCAAAAGAAAATGATACAGTTACTCACGAAAAAATTACAAGCATATATACCTCAAAAGATAATGGAGTTATAAATGCAAAAAAATCTTCTGAAACAGAATTAGACAGCACATCTACCTATAATCAACTTTTTGAATCTCATTCCATAGCTTGGGAAAGCCTTTGGAAAACTTATGATATTCAAATTGATGGAGACCGTTTAAGTCAAAAACTTATTCGTTTGCACACCTATCATATGCTCGCCTCGGCATCTCCACACAATACTAATATTGACGCGAGTGTAACTGCTCGCGGTTTACACGGCGAAGCTTATCGCGGACATATTTTTTGGGACGAGCTATTTATACTCCCATTCTATAGTTTACGATCGCCAGAAATAGCAAAAAGTTTATTGATGTATCGTTACAGAAGACTGAATGAGGCAAAAAAATACGCAAAAGAATTTGGGTATAAAGGTGCTATGTTCCCTTGGCAAAGCGGTAGCAATGGTCGAGAAGAAACTCAAACAGTACATTTAAATCCATTAACCGGCAAGTGGGGAGACGACTACAGCTCTTTACAACGCCATGTTTCATTGGCAATAGCATACAATATTTGGGAATATTTCAATAGTACAAACGACACTGCATTTATGGAAGAAGCAGGAGCTGAAATGTTTCTCGAAATCTGTCGCTTCTGGGTTTCCAAATCAAAGAAGAATACGAATACCGGTCGTTACAGTATAGACGAAGTTATGGGACCTGATGAATTTCACGAGCATGCCAAAAATAGTTCAAAAGGTGGATTGAAAGATAATGCCTATACCAATATTATGGTTTCGTGGATGCTTGAAAAAAGCAAAACTATTCTATTGAGCATTGCCTGTGAAATTGAAGATAGTTTATTAGAGAAACTCGGTATTCAATATCAAGAATTATTGCTTTGGGATGATATTTCCAAGAAATTAAATCTTGTAATTTCTGAGGATGGAATTATTGCTCAATTTGATGGCTATTTTGAGTTAAAAGAACTCGATTGGGATGCTTATCGCGAAAAGTATAAAAATATATACCGTATGGATCGCATTTTAAAATCAGAAGGCAAATCAGCCGATGATTATAAAGTAGCCAAGCAAGCCGATACTTTAATGACTTTTTATAACCTTTCGGAAGGCGAAGTAAATAAAATCCTGAGCCGTTTAGGCTATTCTCTCCCCAAAGATTATTTAAGTCGGAATTTGCATTATTATTTGAAACGTACTTCACACGGTTCATCACTTTCTCGTGTTGTTCATGGTCAGCTTGCTCAATTAATTAATGACGAAACGCTTAGCTGGCAACTTTATAAAGAAGCTTTAGGAAGCGATTTTGTGGATATTCAAGGAGGGACAACAGGCGAAGGCGTTCACACAGGCGTTATGGCAAGTACAGTAATGTTAGCTATTACTACCTATGCCGGAATTAATTTACACGGCGATATCCTCGAAATTAATCCACGTCTTCCAAAGCATTGGAATAAAATTACTTTTAGTATAAAATTCAAAGAAGTTAAATATAAATTTACCATTTCTAATAACTCTACTCACATAGAGACTGATAAAGAAGTGACCGTCAAGCTAAATGGTAAAGATAAAATCATAGGAAAATAAAACGTTGAAATAAATTATAGTATTTTTATCAAAGATAAATTTTAAAATTATGTTAGGTGACGTATTAATAATTACAGAAAAGCATTTGAAAGCAGCCGAAGGAATTATAAAGGAAATCTTAGCCAAAAAGAAAGATAAATTTATTATTGGAATATCAGGCGAAAGTGGAAGTGGGAAATCGGAATTAGCACATACTGTTGCCAAAGGTTTACGAAAACACGGTATTATTGCCAAACCCTTGCATATCGACAATTACTATAATATTCTTCCTCTTGAGAGAACCCAATGGAGAACAGAGAATGGAATAGAAAAAGTTGTTGGATATAACGAATACGACTGGGATACTATTTATCGTAATATTAAAGAGTTTAAGGAAGGAAAAAGTTCAACCGGACCTTGTGTTGATTTAGTTACCGAGCAAGTTGATCAATTAACAACAGATTATAGCCAAGTAGATATGCTAATTATTGATGGCCTGTATTCCATTAAAACTGAAGGTGTTGATCTTGCCATTTTTATCGAACTCACCTATCACGAAACAAAAAAAGCTCAAGTTGTTCGAGGAAAAGAACCACAAAACGAATACAGAGCTAGAGTTTTAGAACAAGAGCACAAAATGGTTCAAGCTCTAAAACCAAGAGCTGATCTATTAATAAATATGGACTATCAGCTTGTAAAAGCTTAATTTCTACATTTTGTCAAAGTTTGCCATTTATCAAGTTCTAATACGAAGTTTTGGGAATTCAAATACTCAACCAATAGTTAATGGAACTATTGAAGAGAATGGCTGTGGAAAGTTAAATGATTTTACAAATAATGCCCTCAAAAGCATTAAAGAACTTGGCGTTACACATATTTGGTATACCGGAATTATTCGGCATTCAACCACAACTGTTTATCCGGAAATTCCTTCAAACAATCCAAGTATAGTAAAAGGAAAAGCAGGCTCGCCTTATGCCATAACAGACTATTACGATGTGCATCCTGATTTGGCAGAGAATGTTTCCAATCGAATGCTCGAATTTGAGGAATTGCTCGAGCGAACGCATAAACAAGGTCTGAAAGCCATTATCGACTTTGTTCCCAACCATTTAGCGCGAGATTACAAAAGTATTATGCACCCAAATGGAACTGAGGATTTTGGTGAAACAGATAATCCTAATATAGGTTTCCATACTCAAAACAACTTTTATTATTTGCCAAATGAATCGCTAAAACTACCTTTTCCCTCAAACTATAAAGAAAACCCGGCAAAAGTTAGTGGCAACGATGTTTTCAATGCTTTTCCACAAAAGCACGATTGGTATGAAACCATCAAATTAAATTACGGAATTGATTACCAGGGAGGAAATACAAAACACTTCCATCCTACTCCAAAAACTTGGACAATGATGTGCGATGTGCTTTTGTACTGGGCTGCAAAAGGCATTGATGGTTTTAGATGCGATATGGCGGAAATGGTTCCGGTTGAATTTTGGAAATGGGTAATACCGCAAGTAAAAGAAGTAAATCCAAACGTAATTTTCATCGCAGAAATCTATAATCCAAGCCTTTACAAAAGCTATACCCAAATTGGAGGCTTTGATTACTTATACGATAAAGTTAGTTTATACGATAGTTTACGTTCGATAATTGAAGGCAAAAACTCTGCTGAGATATTAAGTTCCGTTTGGCAAAAGTTAGATGGTCTCGATAATAAAATGCTCCGCTTTTTGGAAAACCACGATGAACAACGTATTGCTAGTCGATTTTTTGCAGAAAATCCCACGAAAGCAATTCCTGCATTTTTCCTAACAGCAACAATGCATCAAAACCCTTTTCTGATTTATTTTGGTCAAGAATTTGGTGAGTCAGCAAAGGGAGAAAGCGGCTTTAGTGGCGATGACGGTAGAACTAGCCTTTTTGATTACTGGCCAGTTCCAAGCATTCAAAAATGGATATTCGATGCAAAATTTGAAATTAAAAAGCTTTCTATAGAAACACAGAAATTATTTCAGCACTATAAAACCATTACTGAGTTTAGTCTTAGCGAAGAAGCAATAATTAATGGTAATTTTTACGATTTAATGTGGTATAATAAAGATAATCCCAATTTTAACTCTAAATCGATATTTGCTTTTTTAAGAACGACTAAAAACCAAAAACTTATTTGCCTATGTAATTTCTCTGCTGAAAAACAATCAATAAAACTTAAGATTCCGCAACATGCTTTCGAATTTTGTGATATTAAAGAGGCTAAGCTTTTAAATTTTGTTTTCTCCGATTATTTTACAGATATCACCTTAAATACTAACGGATTAGAAATAATTGAAAAAGGAGTAAATTTAGAATTGTCAGCTTATTCGTATAACGCTTATCAATTCTAAAAATTTATGCTTAATTTTAAAATCAAAATCTATAAGAGATAAAATAGTTTCAATGTCAAAATCGGAAATACCAAAATTAACAATTATCGAACAAGACCCTTGGTTAGAGCCTGTTCAAGAAGACATTTATGCTCGTTATCAACGCTTTATTGATAAAGGAAAAAGCATCATAAAACAATCGGGCAGCTTACAAAAATTTGCTTCTGCTTATACCTATTTTGGTATTCATTTTGATAAAAAAGAAAATGCTTGGATTTATAGAGAATGGGCTCCGGCTGCTAAAGGATTGTTTTTAATTGGAGATTTTAATAATTGGGAATATTTTACGCACCCTTTACAAAATATCGGGAATGGAATTTGGGAAATAAAATTATCTAACAAAAAGTATAAAGAAACTTTTGTACATCAAAGTAAAATAAAAGTAGTTGTACAAACAGAGGAAAATACTCTTCCACGAATTCCCGCCTATATTACTCGAGTTATTCAAAATGAAAACACAAAAGATTTTGCCGGACAACTTTGGTTTCCAGAAAAAGAATATCAATGGAAATCTAAATCGTTTTCATCAGTAAATAAGAATAACTTATTTATTTATGAATGCCATATAGGGATGGCCCAAGAAAAAGAAGCTGTTGGAAGCTATAAAGAATTTACAGAAAATATTCTACCTCTAATAAAAGAAAAAGGCTATAATGCTATCCAGATAATGGCCTTGGCAGAGCATCCTTATTACGGCTCTTTTGGTTATCACGTAAGTAATTTCTTTGCACCTTCATCTCGGTTTGGGACTCCTGAAGATTTAAAAGAACTCATTGATGAAGCCCATCTGCTTGGGATTACTGTAATTATGGATATCGTTCATTCTCATACAGTTAAAAATACAAACGAAGGGATTAACAACTTTGACGGAAGCGGACATCAATATTTTCATGAGGGAGAAAGGGGGAATCATCCCCTTTGGGATTCTAAGCTTTTTGATTATGGAAAAACCGAAGTCTTACAATTCCTTTTGTCAAATATCTCCTACTGGATGAATGAATTTAAAGTGGATGGTTTTAGATTTGACGGTGTAACTTCAATGTTATATTTTCATCACGGAATAGGTGTCGACTTTGGCGATAGAGATGGTTATTTTACTAAAGGAGTAGAATATGATGCTCTCACCTATTTACAATTAGCAAACAAACTGATAAAAGAGATAAACCCAAATGCGATTAGTATAGCTGAAGATGTGAGTGGAATGCCTGGTCTATGCAATCCTATTGAAGATGGAGGTATAGGTTTTGATTATCGCCTTGGAATGGGAATTCCGGATTATTGGATTAAGCTTCTGAAAGAGAAGAAAGACCAAGACTGGAGTATGTGGGAGCTTTGGGATCAAATGACCAATCGCAATTGGCAAAGCAAAACTATTGCATATGCTGAGTCGCACGACCAAGCACTTGTCGGTGATAAAACCTTAGCTTTTAGACTTATGGATAAAGAAATGTATTTCTCTATGAGCAAAAATATCGATAATCCAATTATTGATAGAGGAATCGCTTTACTTAAACTAATTAGGATGTTTACATTAAGTTTGGGTGGTGAAGCCTATCTGAATTTTATGGGCAATGAGTTTGGGCATCCGGAATGGATAGATTTTCCACGCGAAGGGAATAACTGGAGTTATAAACATGCTCAACGTTTGTGGAGTTTAAGCAAAAGAGATGATTTAAAATACTCATTTCTAAACAATTTTGATAAAGCTATGCTCGAATTTAGCTCTCAAAACAATATTATGTGTGCACTTCCTCCTCAGCAGCTTTGGGTTGATGAGTGGCATAAAATTATTGTTTTTGAGCGCAACAATCTTATTTTCATATTTAATTTCCACATAGATTTATCTCCCATAGATTATGCCATACCTATCACTTATGAAGGAGCTTACGAATTAATATTTAATTCAGATAATTCTGAGTACGGAGGCTTTTCCAGAATAGAGAGAAACACTACTTTTTATGCTAAAAGAAAAAAAGAAAAAATTTTACTTAGGTATTATTCGCCCAATAGAAGTATGCAGGTTTTAAAACGACAAAACTAAAAATAATCAATTGGAATACTAATTATCACTTGTGTTCCTATGGCTTCATTTTTCTCACCTTTTAAATCAATAATATTGTAAGAAATTATATCCTTGGAATATTTGTTTAGTGCCAATAATCTATCATTTACTATTTCTGTAGATAGTGATTTAGAAGCAAAAATATTGCCCTTATTCATTTTAGAAGAAGCCTCACGTCCTATTCCATTATCACGTAATTCAATCATTAAATGATTTTCTTCTTTTACAAATTTAATATTTAGCTCTCCTTTTTTTTCGAGATGCTGAATACCATGCTCAATAGAATTTTCGATAAACGGTTGAGCCAGCATCGGAGGAATTTTTATTCTTTCTATATCTAAAGCAGGATCTATCTCAAAAGAGAAAACAAAATTATCAGAGAAACGCATTTTCTGAATTTCCAAATAATAATTTAAAATATCGATTTCGCTTTTAAGTGAAATATAATCGTGACGAGAGCTTTCCAATATAAGACGGATTAAACGAGCAAAACTATTTAAGTATTGCGAAGCCATAGCTGCATCATTCCTAATAACAAAACTTTGGATAGAAGTTAACGAATTAAATATAAAATGAGGGTTCATCTGAGAGCGCAACACTCTCTGTTTCAAGTTATCAATTCTTTCCTCTGCAATACGTCGTTCTGTAATATCTTGCACAAACTCCGAAACATAATCAACGTTGCCGGCAGGATTAATATTTGGATACATAGAAACCAAATTATTATTATTTCCTATCATTTCCAGTTCAATAAGAGGTTTTTTCTCAAGTACCACTTTATCAAACATTCGAATACGCTTTTTACGTACGGCTTTTGGGATAATATCAAAATAACTGGCTCCTATTAAATCCTTATTTCTTAAACCTAATCTACTTTCAGCAGTTTTATTTAAGGCCTTTATCTTTCCATTTCTTTGAATAAAGAGAATAGACTCTGTTACTGAATTTATTAATGTTTGGAGTTCTTGCTTTTGTTCTTGCTCTCTTCCAATATTTATAACCTCCTGAGTAACATCAATTAAAGTAACTAATACATTATCATCATCTTCCTTAAAAACTAAAGGGGCACAACTAATGTCCAGCCAATGAAGGCTTTTTTTATTAATTAATTGAACTTTAAATCCATTTACGGCTTTATTTTCCATAAATACATTCAATAGAGCTTCCTCTACACTTATTTTATTTTCACCTTCAAAAAAATCAGCAAATGGAATACATAAAAATTGAGACTCATCACGACTGTCAAGTAATTCTTTACTTTTTCTGTTAGCGTATTGAATAGTACCGTTTTTATCAAGGACAAGAATTCCCGTCACGCTATACTCAAATACAGCTTGAAATTTATGTCGTTCCTTATCACTAATACTTAATTTTTCCTCAATATTAATTGTTTTGTTTACTAACTTTAAATATGAAAATTTATTTTTACGATATAAATAAATCAGATATGCTCCGCTAGACAGAAGTAATACTAATATCAAAATAAAGATAAATAAACGAATTTTAGCTTTTCTATTTTCAAGCTCTCTTTCCAGTAAAACATTTTTTTGTTGAATCTCAAAACTCGTATTTAATTTAGCTAAAACGGATTGATGTCGCTTATTAGTCATTCTTTTACTCAGTTCAATCTCTTTCTGAGAAAAGAGATAAGCAGTCTTATAATCCTTGATAAACTCATAATACCTTTCCCTGCCTTTATAGTATGTCAAAAGCATATTAGGATCTTTAATTCTCAATACTATTGACTCCGCCTTATCAAGGTATTGGTTTGCCTTTATTACTTCGTTCTTAGCCAAATAATCTCCTGATAAATTAAGATAAGAATTTGCTATCATCTTACCATTACCCGATTGTTTTCTTAAATCAAGAGCTAGGTTATTATACAAAATAGTAGAATCAATATTATTCTCCAAAGAATAAATATGTGCCATCAGAGTATAAACATTGCTGACTCTAATTTTGCCCTCAGTACATTTTAATAAAAACTCTTTAACAGCTGATTTAGCTAA